>JAPUKZ010000305.1 GCA_027295405.1 Gammaproteobacteria bacterium | reverse complement strand
CTCTTTGAGGCAAAACCTATGATTATCGAATTCATTTTTCGCTGGGCACACGTGCTGTTCGGTATTACCTGGATCGGTTTCCTGTACTACTTCAACTTCGTGCAGACCGAGTACTTCAAGGAAGCAGAGGCGGATGCCAAGGCCGATGCGATCAAAAAGCTGGCGCCGCGGGCCTTGTGGTGGTTTCGCTGGGGGGCGATGTTCACCTTTATCACCGGCTTGTACCTGTTGTATGCGATAGGCGCGCACAATGACCTGACGGGCCAGCCGCTTATCTGGGTCGGTGCCCTCGCCGGTATCCTGATGTTCCTGAACGTGTGGCTGATTATCTGGCCCAAACAGCAGGTTGTGCTGGGCCTGAAGGAGGGCGACGGACCCGCTTCAGCCGCCAAGGCTGGCCTGGCCTCGCGCACCAACACCCTGTTCTCCGGGCCGATGTTGTTCGGCATGCTGGGCTCCAAGCACCTGTACATTGATGTCAGCCCTGCGGCGATCTATGTCGCGCTGGCCATCATTGTCGCACTTGAGGTTAACGCCCTGTTCGGTAAAACCGGACCAATGACATCCGTGAAAGGGGTAATACACAGCAGCATCGCACTGACTATCGTCATGTGGGCCGCCCTGGCATTCATTCCCTGATATTTTTGATCACCCGGGCTGAGGCTGTGGCTTCAGCCCTCAACCTCGGCTGCAGGTATGCCCGATAACGAAGAGTCCCTAGACCACATCCCACCGATAATTCCCACCCGGGATGAGGTGGTATCCCGCAAATCACGTAAAAACAAGAGCGCCCGTGACCGGCGGACTAGCCAGGTGAGTGGAACCGGTTTGTGGACACGGCTGTTTATCACCCTCAGCATTGTGGTTGCGGCGGTGGCCTGTGCCTGGGCCTGGCAATTGCAGCAGGAGCTGGATCGTGCCGAGGCGGTGCAGGTTGATTACGCATCGAGAATCACAGATTTGGAAGATCGCCTCTCCGATACGGATGAGGGCGTGACCCAGTCCAGTGCCGCCATGGCCGTAAAAATCAAGGAATTGTACTCCGAGGTGGACAAGTTGTGGGCGTCGGCCTGGCGTCGTAACAAGGCCAAGATCGCGGAACTGGAAAAATCTGCCAGTGCCCAGGGCAGCCAGCTGGCGACCCTGAGCAAAACCGACAAGGATTACTCGGCCCAGTTGCAAAAACTAGGGAACGAGTTAGAGGCGCTCAACTCGGTGGCTGGTGACCTGGAAAGGCTGGTGAAGACCGCGCGCGCCAGTGAATCCCAGATGGAGAAACTGGGTGATGACGTGAACCGTATGACCCTGGAAATGGCCAAATTGAAAAAGCGTGTGACGACCAACGAGGAGTGGGTGGAGTCCATTAACGGCTTCCGTAAGCAAGTCAATCGCACTCTGGCGCAACTGCAGGCACAGCTCGCGACCCTGCGAGGCGGAGGCCCCGCCCCCGCACAGTAACCCCCCTGCCAATGAGGGTAAGCGAACCACGGGCCCGGGGTGAGCACAACCGTGATTGGTGTACAATGTGCGCCCCACTCGTGTCCAGCCTTGAGGGTTCCGCTATGTCGGTGATACGTCAGGACGATCTTATCGATAGCGTCGCCGACGCCCTGCAATTCATCTCCTATTTTCACCCGCTGGATTTTGTCCAGGCGGTGCACGCCGCTTATGAAAGGGAACAAAACCCGGCGGCTAAAGACGCCATGGCGCAGATACTGATCAACTCGCGCATGTGTGCCCAGGGCCACCGCCCGCTATGTCAGGACACGGGTATTGTTACGGTATTTCTGAAGATCGGCATGAATGTACAGTGGGACGCCGACATGTCGGTGGCGGATATGGTCAATGAGGGCGTGCGTCGCGCCTACCTGAACCCGGACAATATACTGCGCGCCTCGATTCTGGATGATCCTGCCGGGGCGCGGACCAATACCAAAGACAACACGCCTGCGGTCATCCACATGGAGGTAGTGGAAGGTGATAGCGTCGACGTCAACCTGGCGGCCAAGGGGGGTGGTTCCGAAAATAAATCCAAAATGGTCATGCTTAACCCTTCCGACAGTATTGTCGACTGGGTGGTGGCCACGCTGCCTACTATGGGCGCCGGCTGGTGTCCGCCGGGCATGCTGGGCATCGGTATTGGCGGCACTGCTGAAAAGGCTGCGGTGCTGGCCAAGGAGGCGCTGATGGATCCCATCGATATTCAGGACTTGCGCGCGCGCGGTCCGGCCAACCGGGTGGAGGAACTGCGCCTGGAGATCATGGAAGAGGTGAACAAGCTGGGTATCGGCGCCCAGGGCCTGGGTGGCCTGACTACCGTGGTTGATGTGAAAATCAAGGACTATCCCACCCACGCGGCTTCCCTGCCGGTGGTCATGATACCCAATTGTGCTGCCACCCGGCATACACACTTTGTGTTGGATGGCAGTGGTCCGGCACTGCAGACCCCGCCCAATGTGGATGATTGGCCCGATATCACCTGGGAGGTGGGAGAGAACGTCAAGCGGGTAAACCTGGATACCGTGACCCGGGAGGAGACGGCCAGCTGGCAACCGGGGGATACCCTGTTGCTGTCCGGCAAGATGTATACCGGCCGCGATGCCGCCCACAAGAAAATGCAGGAGTTGATCGAGAGCGGGCAGGGTTTGCCTGCGGAGATTGATCTGAAGGGCAAGTTTATCTACTACGTGGGTCCGGTGGACCCGGTGCGGGATGAGGTGATGGGCCCCGCCGGTCCCACCACCGCTACCCGCATGGACAAATTCACCGACTTTATTCTCGAGCATACCGGTCTTATGGGTATGATCGGAAAGGCTGAGCGTGGTCCCACCGGCATCGAAGCGATTCGTAAACACAAGGCCACCTATCTGATGGCGGTGGGTGGCGCTGCGTACCTGGTTTCAAAAGCCATCACCCGGGCCCGGGTTGTCGCATTTGCGGAGCTGGGCATGGAAGCTATTTACGAGTTTGAGGTGAACGAAATGCCGGTGACCGTAGCAGTGGATGTCAACGGCGAGTCGGTGCATACCACCGGGCCGGCCCTGTGGAAGGCGAAGATTGAGGAACAGGCCATAGAGGTAGTGTAATGGTGCAGGCTTGAACGTGAAAGGGACCTTCTACTGGCACGATTACGAGACGTTCGGCATTGATCCCAGCCGCGATCGCCCGGTGCAGTTTGCCGGCGTCCGCACCGACGCGAAGCTGAACATTGTCGGCGAACCGCTGATGCTGTTTTCGCAGCCCGCGCGAGATGTATTGCCACACCCCGAGGCCTGCCTGGTCACGGGGATCACGCCGCAAAAGGCACTGGCGGAGGGTGTGCCCGAAGTCGAATTCATCGCACGCATACATGCGGAACTGGCCCGGCCGGGAACTTGCGGGGTGGGTTACAACAGCATTCGCTTTGACGATGAGGTGACCCGCTATCCCCTGTATCGACATTTCTACGATCCCTATGAGCGGGAATACCGTGAGGGTAATTCGCGTTGGGACATTATCGACATGGTGCGCCTGACCCATGCTCTGCGTCCAGATGGCATCAACTGGCCACTGCGCGAAGATGGGTACCCCAGTTTTCGCCTGGAACAGCTCACCGACGCCAACGGCATCGGCCATGAGGCCGCCCACGATGCGCTGTCGGATGTGTATGCCACCCTCGCGATGGCCAGATTGATACGCGATACCCACCCCCGCCTGTATGACTATGTGTTGAATAACCGCGGCAAGCAGGCGGTGCAGCAGCAGCTGGATATTGTGGCGATGAAGCCGGTACTGCATGTGTC
>JAPUKZ010000304.1 GCA_027295405.1 Gammaproteobacteria bacterium | reverse complement strand
TTTTGACCTCTATGCCTGCGGCCCGGGTAAACACTCTCACGATTGGCAGTAAAGAGCAGGTCGCCAGAGAAGGCGCTTCGTCAGTGAGGGTGTAGTAAATAGTTTGAGTAAATGTATTCAATGTGCTCCCCGTATTTTATTGAGTGCTCGTCAATGGTATCAACACCGCATTACCGTGAACTCAGAGTCCACTCTGCATGTTCCCCAATTTTCAATTATAGCTCGGTTTCCGGCGTAAGTAGTTTTCCAGACTGATATCGACGCAGGCGATTTAGTCCTCTTCATAACGGAGGCAGGTGTTTATAGCCGCGGCGGGCGTGAATCCCTCTACTAGGTGCGCGCAATCCAGGAGCCGCAGCCACGGATTAACGGTGACACATCATTGTGAGTACAATCAGGCCGGCGAATGTGTAAAAATCAGTCTCTGTAACGGAGAGAAGACCCCGCCAGCGGAGGGCTGTCTGGCGCCAGCGGAGACGCGCGCCTGATCATCTCCCCTAGGTATTGACCATCGAAGTTGGCATGGCACTATGAAGAAATCTGTCAAAATCACCCTGTGGGTACTGGGTCCACTACTGGGGATTCCGCTGATTTTGGCATTGATTGCCTATGTTGGCATGCGACTCGATCAGCCGCAGATGTTCGAAGACGAGGTTTACGAACTCGAACCGCCGGTACTGCCCGCGAACATCACAGAGAATGCGGTGATGGTCTTTTCCAAGACCTCCGCCGGTTTCCGTCACCGCGAGTCTATCGACGCTGCCAACGCCATGATCGAACGCTTCGCCAGAAAGCACGGCTGGCGGGTTTACTTCACCGAGAATGCTGGCGTGTTCAATACCGAGCAGCTTGAGCGTTTCGCGGTGGTGGTCTGGAACAATGCCACCGGCGCGGCGCTGACCGCTGATCAGCGCCTGCGCTTTCGGACCTGGCTGGAGGGGGGGCACGGTTATGTCGGGCTGCACGCAGCGGGTGATGGCTCTCACGAAAGCTGGGAGTGGTATACCAATAAGTTGCTTGGCGTCTCCTATAACACGCACACGCTGATTCCCGAGCGTATGCCTATGGCCACAGTTTATGCTGAGGACAAGGACCATCCGGCCAGCGAGCATTTACCGGATAGTTGGAGTACCACGGAGGAGTGGTATGCCTGGCACCAGTCTCCACGCGGCTACGGCACCAGTGTGCTGGTAACCGTTGATGAGAGTACTTATTCCCCATGGAGAGCCACCATGGGTGACGACCACCCCATCGTCTGGAGCCGTGGGGTTGGGCTGGGCCGGTCTTTTTACTCCGGCTTTGGCCATGAGCCCGCCGCCTACGAAGACCCCTTGCTGGAACCCATGATGGAAAACGCCATCATCTGGGCGGGGCAACTCAATCGCCCGAAGCGTTGACTTCCGGGGACAGGAAGTGACTCCCGCTGAAACCGCCATTGTCACCGGCGCCGGTCGCGGCATCGGCGCGGCTACTGCCCGCTTGCTGGCGGTCCGGGGCTAAGCCGTTTGTGTCAATTATCTGAGTAGCGCTGCACGGGCGGCAGAGGTTGTCGCTCATATTGAAGAGGCTGGCGGTATCGCTATCGCCATGCAGGCGGATGTGGCGGATGAAGCGTCGGTGGAGGCCCTGTTCGGACGGGTTGATCGTGAGCTGGGCGGGCTGTTATCCGCGGCGAGTTGTAACTATGTAGCAAGCGCTAGGCCACTAATTGCGCCACTACCCGGTTCAGGGTCGGGCCAATTTCGCGGTTCAGTACCAGATCCGCCGCCGGATCCTGGTCGGTGGGATCGCGGTTGAGGATAACCAGGTGGGCACCCGCCCGTTTGGCCAGGCCGGGAAAGCCGGCGGCGGGATAAACCACCAGCGACGAACCGATGGCGATGAACAGGTCACAGGCGCGGGTTTCCAGTTCCGAGCGCAGCATTTCCGGTTCCGGCATGGCCTGTCCAAAAGAGATGGTCGCGGTCTTGACAATGCCCTGGCATTGGCCGCACACCGGCAGGGTCTCGTCGCGCTGAAAGGCCTCACGAATCGGTTCCAGTTCGTAACGCGCAGCGCAGTCCAGGCATTTGGCGTAGGTCGTGTTACCGTGCAGTTCGATCACCTGCTCATCGGGGACGCCCGAGGCCTGGTGCAGGCCGTCTACATTCTGCGTGATGACGCTACTGACCTTGCCCGCGCTTACCAGACTGGCGATGGCAAGATGCCCGGCATTGGGTTTGGCGTGTCGAATGGTGTTGTCCACATTGAATTTGCGCCGCCAGGACTCCCGCCGCATTTCCTCGGAGGCGATGAATTCACTGAAATCGATGGGCTGGTTGTTGCTCCAGATACCGCCGGGGCTGCGAAAATCAGGTATTCCCGACTCGGTGCTGATGCCGGCACCGGTAAACACGACAACCCGCTGGCTGGTTTTCAGAAGTTGCCGGAACGCGTTCAGTTGTTGTTCTTCACTATCCAGGGGGGACCTCCCTTTCGCGGGTCTGCAGCGTCAGGCAATCGCGTGCTCCAGCACCTCGCGGTAGCCCCGGAAGATACGGGTGTCAGCGTAGGCACCACGTTCTTGCAGCAGTTGGTGTAATTCCCGCAGACGATAGCAGGGCACACTGGCCAGGAAGTGATGTTCGAGATGGTAGTTAACGTAATTGGGCGCGAAAATGAGGCGCTCCCACCAGAATGGAATCGTGGTGCGGGTGTTATTGCGCGGGTCGGAGTCGTACAAATCGGGCACAGCGGCGTGTTCTGCCACCTGGCGTATGCGCAGGATCAACATGTAGGTGGTGAGGAAGGAAGCAATCCAAAGCAGGTAAATCCAGGCCTGGAACAGCAGGCCCAGCAGCAGTGCAAACACCACATTCACCGCCACCTGCTGGGCAAAGGGCAGGGCCGCCTCGCGGATTTTCGCGTCTCCAGAAAAAATGCCGGCGGCGCGTCGCAGCACCAGGCGCAACAACTTGATGCCGGTCTGGCCGCTGAGGTCGCGCACCACCTTGCGCTTGAAGCTGTCGGCGCTGACCGGGTAGGCCTGGTAATTCGGCAGGTCCGGGTCTTGCCGGGTGCCGGCTTGCTGGTGGTGGCGACTGTGTCCCGCGGCGTAACTGTACATGTCCTGCAGGGATACATTGGCCGCCAGCCACTGGCCGACAAATCGATTCAGCGGCTCGCTCCTGAACAGGGTGTGGTGGCCGCACTCATGGGTTATCACTGCCAAAGCCAGTTGTCGGCCAGACAGCAGGATGATAGCCAGCAGTATGGTGGTAGGGTTGGTCCAGGTATCCACCAGAGCGAACACCGCCAGGATACTGGCCCAGGTGACCGCCGTGGTGCGCCAGGCCAGCCAGTCGCTACGGCTGGTGAAGTAGCGAACCTCGTCTTTGTTCAGGTAGTCACTGATTTTCATGGTTTTGCACAACACCTTGCACCACTCTTTGTGGCACACCGGGAAATTCAATCCCCCCGATTGTAACTCTGACTAGCGGTAGATGTCTTCTGCGCCGTAGGCCAGTAGCAAGGCCTCGCGTTCAACCTTCTTCAGGCCTTTCACCACCAGGCCGTAGGACCTGTCCATCATACGCTCAATTTCCCCGACCGGCACCGAGCCATCCAGGATCACGGTGTTCCAGTGACGTTTGTTCATGTGGTAGCCGGGCTTTATGGCCTCGAAGATGTCGCGCAACATCACTGCTTCATCCGGATCACATTTGAGGTTGGTGGCAGCAACGCCCCGGCTCAGGTTCAGAGTAGCGAACATTTTGTTCTTGATTTTCATCACCGCGGTTTCCGCATCGAAGGGAAAGTCCTCCCACGCTTCAGGTCGGCTCAGCAGGTAGTCCCTGGCTTGCTGGTAGTCCATGGGGTGTCTCACCAACAACTTGCTTATCGGTATATTTGTCGCAGAATAGGTAAAACTCTAGCACAATACAGGGAAAAGTCGTTGCGGCCAGAAAACGGGGCAAGCGTGGGCGGATTTTCAAACTATGGCAATTACGATGGCCCGGGCCTGGCGCAGCTGGTCCGTAGTGTTGAAGCCTATGCTCGCTCCATACAAACCAATCACCGCGCGGGTCGCGCCCCGGTCTACGCCGGCTGATGCGGGCTGCCGGGAAAAGCGGGGCGGATTCTGCGATCCTGTGGCGGGGGCTGTTGTGAACCAGGGGATGAGCCAGGGGGTGAGCAAACCAAAGAAAGCCTATGGTCGAAAGCTGTTCCTGGCGCATTGCATCAGCACTGCGCGCCACGATCTGCACAGTCTGGAAGCAGAGACAGGCATGCCACGGCGCACCCTGCAGGATGCCATCAAGGCCATGGATGATATCGGTATTGTGTGCCGCTTCGTGCAGGATGGACCGAAGCACCGTCATGGCTACTATCAGGTCCTGGACTGGGGCGATCACGATCCGGACTGGGTCGCGGCAAACCTGGCCAAACTGGTGGCGCTATTAAGTTAGAAGAGCCCCCGCCGTGAAGCAAAAACTGTACAAACCCCTGGGATTCCTGTTTCTCGGCCTGGCCATAGTTGGCATCCTGTTGCCGGTTCTGCCCGGTACCCCGTTTCTGTTGCTATCGGCATGGTTTTTTGCCCGCTCCTCGGAGAAGTGGTACCAGCGCTTGCTGCGCAACGAAGTATTCGGCCCGATGATTCGCAACTGGGAACGGAACCACTGTATCTCCTGCCGCACCAAGCTGGTTGCCCTGATCTGCATGGTGCTGGCCGGGGGAGCTTCCATCCTGTTTGCGGTGCAGGATACCAGGATCCAAATCGGCGCCCTGTGCTTGATGGCGATCGGTGTAATTACCCTGCTCAGTATCAAGACCTGTGAGAATCCGGCCGAGTTGGATCAACAGGGCTGATTGATGTTGATCATCACCTTGGCGGCCAGTTGTGGGTTCTTCGCAACTGCCAGGGCTTGCATGAAATCCTGCAGTTCAAACTGGTGACTGATCAGCGCAGAGATATCCACCGCGCCGCTGGCGAGCATTTCAATCACCGCAGGAAATTCCTCCGGGTAAGCCATGGAGCCGATGAGGTGCAATTCCTTGATCAACAGGTCCAGCGGGTTGAGTTGAATAGGCGCCTTGTGCACACCCAAAACGACCACCCTGGCGCCCGGCCGGGCCAGGGCTATGGCCTGTTCCAGCACCGCTCCAACACCGGTCGCCTCGATGTACACATCGGTGCCGGCAACCGGCATGCCGTAATGTAGCGCCTCACCTTGCTCCTGGCGCAGCAGTTCATTCAGGTTCTGCTGTTTGACATTGCAGGTACTGCTCGCTCCCAATTGCCTGGCGATGTCCAGGCGGTGCGGTGATTGATCGGCGACCACGATATTCTCGACCCCGAAATACCGGAGCACAATCACTGTGCACAAACCGATGGGACCAGCGCCGAATACCATGGCACTCTGGCCTGGCTGTATGCCCGATTGGTTGACGCCGTGCATGGCCACCGCCAGGGGTTCAACCAGTGCGCCGTGATGGAAACCGATGTGATCCGGGAGTGGCAACACACTGGCGGGGTGCTGGGCTACTCCGGTAACCCGCAACAGCGGCGCGAAGCCGCCTTCGGGCCCGCCATTGCCTATATCCGTGCCATTGGCCGTGGGATTGACCACGACTCGCTGGCCGATCTCCAGGTGGGTGACATTGGCACCCACTGCGGCCACCACGCCGGACAGTTCATGGCCCAGGGGCATGGGTTGCCCTGGCGGGGTCAGGCCCCCCATGGCGATATAACCGAGGTCACTGCCGCAGATGCCACAGGCAGCAACACGCACCAGCACGTCATCGGCCGCGTGCTCGGGCTCGGGCACTCGGTCGAGGCGCACATCGTCCACGCCATGGATTTGAACCAGGGGCATGCTGTTCATAGCTTGTCTCCAAATAATACGACCGTATTATTATAACGATAACACAGATTCTCCTCGCCGTAGAGTGCTTTGTTTTAGACTTAAATATAATTTTAGATTAAAGTGAATTTATGTCACTACGCGAAACCAAAAAACGGGAAACTGCGGCGCGAATTTTGGTGGCCGCGGGGCGGATTTTCCGGCGCTGCGACGGGTCTTCGTGACCCTGGTGGAGGAAGGGCAGCGGCGCGGTCAGGAGGGGGGTATTCCTCCCGGGTACCGGGGGCCAGGGCTCAGGCAATCAGGTCCTGAAGTTTGTCTCTCAGCGGCTGCCAGGCGGAACGTGGTAACACCGCACCGCGGTGCTGAATGACAGTGGCGGCAACGCTGCAGGCAAAACCAACCGCAGCGGACTTATCCAGGCCCCGGATTC
>JAPUKZ010000303.1 GCA_027295405.1 Gammaproteobacteria bacterium | reverse complement strand
TCTCCTGGTTGGTATTTACGGCGGTTTGCCCAGCCTCAAAAGCGCGCACGCGGGTTGCAGCGATGTGGTCTTGTCCTGGCAGGGCAGGTTCGTCCTCTGCGCCGGCTCGCCGCAGGTAGTCATGCCACCCACTGCTTATCGTCGACCAGCGGGGAGAGCGCAGTATGTCCAGCACCTGTTGCTGAGCCTGTGCCTGTCGTGTGGCAAGCGCGGCGCGGTTTTGGGCGAAAATTTCTGCAGCCAGATTGTGCTCGAGATACATTATCAGCGTGTCCCAGTCCCGGGCGGGATTGGTCTGGTCGGCCAGTTTTCCCCAGTCTCGGCGCAGTTGCAGGGCTTCTGGATTGTCCTGCTGCCGCAGCAAACCGCGCAGGCGGCGAATAGTGATTCTGAGTTGATGCAGGTCTTCATCACGGTAGTGTGTAAGCAGGGCGGACCGCCGATGTTCAATTTCCGCTGCCAGTTGCTGTAGCGCTGACCTGGGGCTTCTCATGCGCCGTCCTGAAATATCTCCGCGGCAATTTCCAGCGAGCGGACCCGTTTGTCGTGATCGTAGATGGAGGACACCAACATCAACTCATCGGCACCTGTGGCTTTAATGAAGGCGCGCATCTGCGTCTCAACAGTCTCCGGTGAGCCCACCCCGGAGCAGCGCATAATCTCCATCAACATCTGTTGCTCCGTCGCTGACAAGCTTTGCTCAAAATCCCGCAGCGGCGGTGGCATCTGTCCCGGTGTACCACGCCGCAGCTTGACAAAAGATTGCATCGATGAGGTGCGCAGGAACATGGCTTCTTCATCGGTGTCCGCCGCGCACACATTGAAACCCAGCATGAGGTGAGGCTTTTGCAATTGTGCCGAGGGTTCAAATTTTTCCCGGTACAGCGCGATCGCGGCCTCCATGTAAGCCGGCGCGAAGTGGGACGCAAAGGCATAGGGCAGTCCCAACATGGCAGCGAGTCCTGCACCGTACAAACTGGAGCCCAGTATCCACAGGGGCACCTCGGTACCGGCGCCGGGTACCGCCAGCACCTGCTGTCCCGGCTGGGGTTCCTTGAGATAGTGCTGTAACTCCACCACATCCCGCGGGAAGTCATCGACATCGCTATTGAGGGTTCGCCGCAAGGCATTGGCGGTGACCTGGTCGGTGCCCGGCGCGCGTCCCAGACCCAGGTCGATACGCCCCGGATAGAGTGACGCCAGGGTACCGAACTGTTCGGCAATCACCAGCGGTGCGTGGTTGGGCAACATAATGCCCCCGGCCCCGACCCGTATCTTTGAGGTGCCGCCGGCCAGGTGGCCGATCACCACGGCGGTAGCGGAACTGGCGATGCCGCGCATATTGTGATGCTCCGCTACCCAGTAGCGTTCGAAGCCCCAGTTCTCCGCATGGCGAATCAGGTCCATTGAATTGCGCAGGGCATCCACCGGTGTACTGCCCTCGATAACGGGGCAGAGGTCGAGAATGGAAAGTCTGGTCATGGTTTGATGCAAGTCTCTCGTGTCAGCGATATCAGGACCGCTTGTGGGTGATCAACATAATAAACAGCAGCAGCACAAACACGGTGGCGCTGAATATACTGGCCCAGGTTTCATCCTGTTGGTAGAGCCAGCCCGCCGCCACCGGGCCGATCACAAAGCCAGCAGCCGGGCAGGAGGCAACCAGGCCGGCCACGGCGCCCTGTTCCTCGGGTGTCACCGCCAGTGATGCCCCCGCGGAAATACTCGGCATGGAGAGGCCCAGGCCGGTTCCCATAAATGCCATACCGATGGAGAGGAAACCAAAGGTCTCGAAACTGCCAATAAAGAAGGTCGCCATTAGCAGGGATACTAAACCACCCAGCACAAATTGCTCCGGCTCAAAGTTTAACTTCTGCACAATCAACCACTGGGCCATAAAGGCGAATACCGCCGACACCATCAGCGCCGCCCCGGTCATCTGCGCGGTTTCGATGCCGCTCAACAACAGGCGATCCTGCACGCTGAAACCCAGGGTTTGCTGGATAGCAGAGAAACCGGTGAACAACCCAACCGCGGCCACCAGGAAGCGCACCACCCGCGGGTCGCGGTAGCGCAGGCGTTTGCGTACCGAGCGGGTGGTCAGCTCATTGGGCGGCGCGCGCGGCAACTTGACCAGGGTGACGACCGCGGCGACCGCCGTTAACAAGCCCGCAAAGAACAGGGGTGCCAATAGCCCCAGTGTTGCCAGCGCCCCACTCACAGCGGGTCCCAATATGGTGCCCAGGCTGTTGGCGGCGCCGAGTTTGGCCATGGCTTTGGTGCGCTTCTCAGGTGGGCTATGGTCTGCCGCGTAGGCGGTACAGGCGGGGCTGGTGGCCGACATGATCACCGCTTGACCGCAGCGTGACACCAATACCAATCCATAGAAGAGAATGCCGGAGGCCACTACCCCCATCAGTGCGGCCTGGAACAGACTGGCGAATACCAGTGTCCCCAGGGAGTAGCCCAGCAGGCCGATCAGTATTACCGGCTTGCGGCCGACGCGGTCGCTAAAACGTCCCCAGAAGGGGGAGGCGACACCGAATACCAGTGCAGACACTGCGATTATAGAAGTGATCTGCAGTTCACTGAGATGCACCTCCCGACCCAGCGGCGGCAAAATTGCAAACACCAGCGACTGGCCAATCGCGACCGTCAGCAGACTGAACAACAGTACCGCTGATTGCTGGCGGGTGAGGCTGCTCATCTAGCCGACGAAGCTTGAGAAGTCGGGTCCGCGCCGCAGGCAGTGGCCGCCGTCAACGTTAATGCACTGGCCGGTAATCCACCGCGACTCGGGGCCAATCAGGAAGCGTGCCAGTTCGGCGATATCTTCCGGCTGGCCGACATCGTTCATCGGGGTGTTGTCGATATAGGATTTGTAAACCTCACTGTCGCGGGGAATGCCCTCCATTATTTCCGTGGCGACGAAGCCGGGGCGAATGGCATTGAAGCGAATATTGTCCTTGCCGTACTCATCGGCGGCATTGCGCATCATCGCCTCAACACCGGCTTTGCCCGCGCAATAGGCGTGAAAAAAAGGGTGGGTGATATGCCCCGCCAGGGATGACATGCCGACAAAAGAGCCACCACCGGCTTCCAGCATCAGGGGAATACTGTGCTTCATACACAACATGGTGCCGAGTACGTTTAAGTTCAGCACGCGCATAAATTCATCGGTATCGAGTTTGCCGTAGGGCATGGGCATGCCACCGCCGCCGGCGTTGGCTACAACGCCATTCAGCTTGCCGGTTGGCTGTGCCGCCCTGGCGATAAAGGCTTCAACATCGGCCTCAGAAGTAACGTCCCCGGTAAGCCATTGAATGCTGCCACCTTCGCCAGCCACCGCCGCTATCTCATCTGTTGCCGCCTGGAGGCTGGCCTCAGTGCGTCCGCAAATAGTGACTGCGGCTCCATCTGACACGAGTTTTGCTGCGCAAGCTTTACCAATACCGGTACCGCCGCCGGTGACCAGAATACCCATCCCTGCCAAATCAGCCATGTCCTGTTTAGTCTCCGATAAATAGTGGTCGCCCAGTGTAACCGCCGCAGGCCTGCTGGCAACGGTAAAACGACATCAGGGAGTGATTACCAGGGCTTATCCGGATCCAGGTCGAAGGTCTCCACCAGCCAGTCGAAGTACAGGCCGCTGGAGAGAAAATCCAGGTAGATCTCATTCACCAGCGCCACCAGCTTGCGTACGCCGTACTCGGTATCCGCGTCCAGCAGTTGCATGGTCAGGGCCACGTCGCCACCGCGGTTGTAGGTCTTCAGTGTCAGTTTGTCAGGGTCGCACTGCCGGTGTGCGGGCAGCGCCGGATCTTGCCGCTCCTTGAGCCAGGCCTTGAACTGCCGGTACATGGAAGACTTTGCCGGCACCCCGGGTAATACACAGGCGATGCGCAGACTGCGCTTGCCACCGTCCCAGTTCCACTGGAAAAGCTGGCCGCGGTGCCACAGCACCCGGAATTCTCCCCGCTGGCGGCCCTGTTGTTGGCGACTGAAACCCTGGAAGATGCCCCGCTGGGCATAGTCTTCCAGGGTATCTCCCACCAGGGCAAGGTCGCCCATCAATGGGCCACGGCGCCGGTACCCGGCTCGGCATTCAGGGATATACCCGGTGGGTAGTTCCGCGGGGAGGTAAATTCCTTGATGGCCTGGCAGTTGATCAGGCTGGAAACCTTTTCATCCCGGGCCAGTTTGTAGGCCCGGGCCAGGGCGGCGCGGAACTCCGCCGGCGTGCGTACGTATTCGCCGTTGGCGCCCAGGCCCTGGGCCATCTGGTCGTAGCGCAGGTTTTCCTGGAACAGGTACATGTGCATGGAACGAGCCGAACGGGCTGCATTGGTCCACACCCCCCAGGCGTTGTTGTTGTAGACAACGGTAATGGTGGGCAGACTGTACTTGTTGGCCGTATCCAGTTCGAACAGGCTGTAGGCCATACCCGCGTCTGAGGTAATACACAGGGTGGGGGCGCCCTCGTAGCCCTTCTGCGGACCGACGCCCCGCTGCACGGCTGCGCTGACCCCCATCATCATCGACATATCCGGACCGATAGCACCGTATTGGTAGGCGGGTACGATCATTTGTGCGGGCCGGTAGGCGCGCAGGTAGCGCCCGGCGAACAGGCCTATGGTCCAGCCACCGCCGCCGCTCACAATGGCCAGCCAGTCATCCGTGTCATTGTCGATAAAACGCTGCGCCTCCCGGGCAATGACTGCCGGGTGCAGGTTGTTGGTTTTCGCGGAATACTTGAGGCCCAATTGATAGACCTCCTCAATCTGCGCCTCGTAGGCCTGTTGTGCCCTGGCGATCTCTTCCACCCAGGCGCTACGCTTCTTGCGTTTCACCCCTTCCGCCAGCGCCTCAAGAAACAGGGCTTCATCGCTCACTATCCCCAGGTCCAGGGGCCAGTTGCGGCCCAGGTCTTCCTGCACCGGGTGTACCCGGATGGCCTTGATCTCCGGGTTGAAACGGTATTCTCCCGGGCTGGGCATGCAGTACTGGCCGACAAAGATCACCAGGTCGGCGCTGAGCAACGCATCCGGCGCCGCCATCACACACAGGCGGTGGTCATCCGGGAATACGCCCCGGGTG
>JAPUKZ010000302.1 GCA_027295405.1 Gammaproteobacteria bacterium | reverse complement strand
ACCTTTCTTTGCCCGCGGGGTGGTGCCGGCGCTGGATAAGCTGGAATACGTGGCCCGGGCCATCACGCCCCCCAATCGAGTGCGCCGCTACGACGCCCGCTTTTTCCTGGTGGATGCCGGTGACATGAGTGGGGAACTGCGAGGTAACGGCGAGTTGGAAGACCTGCACTGGGTGGCGCTGAAGGAGGCCTCAAAGTTGGCGTTGTCACCGATCACCGAACTGGTACTCCAGCTTCTGCAACGACGTCTGAGCGGGGATGAATCCAGTGTCGAGGAGGTGCCCTTTTACCGCTCACTGTATGGCAAGGAATTAATCGAGTACGAATAGGGGACAGACCAGGGTTAATTAACCGTGGTCTGCCCCATTTCTTGCTCAGGGGTCTTCGACTCGCCTGATTTGAATCAGGGCGACGGGGTTGTTCCAGTCCAGGGCATCGGCGTCCAGGTCCCCAACACCACGTATCCCGCTGGATGGGTGTACATAACCTTCACCGGCAGACACCGGGCCGGGGTCCATGCCACAACCGGGGCCAGGCAGGCTGGCGCACAGTTCATCATTCAGCTCGGTTCCAGCGTCATAGGCCGCCACCCGGACGGTAACAGTATCCCCCTTTTTGCTTTTCTTGCTCTTCCCGCCCTTCGGTCCCTTGATGCTATTTACTGCAAAAAAGACATCGTTGGTTGGAATTAGCATGGCGGCAACGCTGACGTGGTCGTACTTACCTTCGGTAGCCACAAGCTGTGTGACAGATTCGCCCGGACCGAGGGTCGGGAGAAAGGATGAGTTTGTTATATCAAAGGCATCCAGGGAATCCTGAAGCGGACCCGGGTTGCCGGTTTCGGCAATCGTTTCCAGTTCCATACTCGCCGGAGCGCCCAGCTGAAAGAAAGTGGTGTCCTTCCTGGTCGACGCAACCATTACCGGTGTGAACACCACACCCTTGGTAATGTTGGTCACCGTGACCTCGAAAAAGGAATCCGCCGCCGCCGAGGTGCTCAAAACCATGCTTCCAAGCAACACGGGGGCCAGCCATTGCAAGCCTGTTTTTTTCATAACGTTTTCTCCTTGTTGAATCGCCCCGGGTATTCCGGAGACTCTTTTGTTTGAGTCAGGCCACCATGGCTGACTCTTCCTATTGTTCACAATAGGCCATTTCCAACTCCGCTGGCGGCACATCGCCAATCGGTTCCAATAATCGCCGGTGATTGAACCAGTCAACCCATTCCAGGGTTGCATATTCCACCTCGTCAATGTTCCTCCACGGCCCTCGACGGCGGATAACTTCTGTTTTGTAAAGACCGTTGATTGTCTCTGCCAAGGCATTGTCATACGAATCGCCGACACTGCCGACGGACGCGACCATGCCGTTGTCAGCCAGGCGCTCCACTGTGC
Source organism: Gammaproteobacteria bacterium (assembly GCA_027295405.1). GTDB lineage: Bacteria > Pseudomonadota > Gammaproteobacteria > Pseudomonadales > Halieaceae > JAPUKZ01. The sequence goes on along the minus strand of JAPUKZ010000302.1, from coordinate 6,278 downwards.
AGCGTGCCGCAGAGATGTCCTCCCGATTCAGCTGGCGCCAGATCTTGCGAGCGCCATAGACCTGAAAGTTTTCCTCCCAGACTCGCTGAATATCTATGCAGAGCTCCTGATCCCGCTTTGCTCGATCTGACCGGCGTTCAGGGTTCGATTCCCGGACCTTCGACTCGTAGTACGTCGACGGGGCAATCGGCAAGTTTGCGCAGATTGGCTCGACCCCGTAATCAGCCCGGTGGTCATCGATAAACGACACCATTACTTCGGTCGGCGCAGGGTGCCTGCCAGATGCGCGCCGCTTGGGCAAAATACGCCGAAGCCTTGCGCAGAATCTCATTCGCTCGTTTGAGCTCGCGATTTTCCCGCTCCAGTTCTTTGAGTCGATCCCGGTCCAAGTTGGTCATGCCCCCCCGAATGCCTTGATCACGCTCAATTTGCCGTACCCATTTGCGCAGCGTCTCCGGTGTACAGCCAATCTTGCTAGCTATTGTAGTAATAGGGGACAGACCGCCGTTGTTTGGTTTATTGGGAAGTCCTGCTAAAGATCTACGGCAAACAGCACTTTCTTTGGAGGGCAGTAGCTTGAGACCAGGTGACAGGTTTCTGTCATTTACCCGAGCTAATTTATCAGTACCGAACCCTGTTTCGCTGTGAATCTATTATCTTGAAGAGCCACGGGGTGATGGTCGTGATGGATCAGTACACACGACGCATTATTCGATTCGCAGTCCACGCCTGCAACGTAGATGGTCAAGCACTTTGTCGCATGTTCAATAATAGCGCTATTACAACGAGAGCCTCGGTTGGTTCCAATTTTCCTCCGGCGATCCAGTCGGTGGTCGATTGGACCAGCAAACCTGAGACCAGTGAATGTAGTAGGGCATTATCCTGCCTGCATCTTTTCCAGCATAGCCTGCATCTGGGCATGCATCATATTGACAGCCTGTAATGGCCTGATCATCACTTTGAATTCAACGATCTTGCCCTCCTCATTCCAGGTAATAATATCCACGCCATTGATGTACTTGCCCTGCACCTCAGACTCAAACTCCAGCACCAGGTGATTGCCGCAGGCAACTTCCTTGCAGTATTTAAAGTTGGACGCTTCTTTGCCCGGTGCATTCTCCCCGTTGCCCTCGCTGAATGTGTTGCCAGCGGCGTTCAGGTACATCTTGGTGAGTTCCTTGCCTTTCTGCGGACTAAATACCACCGGAGAATAAAACACTACATCATCCGCTAATAAGTCATCCAGGCCGCCGGGCAATTCACCGCGCACGTGGGCATGCCATTTTTCCAGGTACTGTTCAATCATTTGTAATCTCCTTGAGCGCGGTAGCTACCTGCCTGGACAAGCTTATCCGGGCGCTTTCTTTGGGGCCCACCAGGGCATTGAGCACCCGCAGCGGCAGTTCAATCCGCTGCAGGCGCTGGGGTGTTTTCACGGTGATCCTGGTGTCCGCATGCTGTTTCAGCAACAGTAAATCCGTGTTGCGACTAAAGGAATAGTCCCCGGCATACTCCACCTGGAAATCGACGTCAGAGCGGTTGCGAATGACGAGGTCCAGCAGCTGACTCTCGCCGCTATAGTTGGCACTGGTAATGGACAGGGATGCCTGTAACAGCTCCCCCATCTCCAACTCCCGGGCCATCAGGGTATTCTTGAACCAGACCAGGGTTCGACCCTCTACCAGTGCCTGCTGCAGGGCCGCCGGCGTGTCCTCCTCCGCCAATACCAGGGTCACGGGACGGTGTCCGCCCTCATGGGGCCGATAATCCCAGTCGATCAGTTCGTGAATATCCGACGCGCCGATCAGGGTGAGATCGAGATCCAGCGCCATCTGAAAGGCTTGCTCGGAGTAATAATCACCATTGGCAATTTCGATACCCTTAAGTTTTCCACTGCGGGCATTGTCACGATGAAAATCCGTAAGCACCGGGATACTGTCGGGAAAGTCGTCGCTCCACCAGGGGTGGTTCCAGAACAGGAAGGCACCTTGCGCAGCGGCGGCGTCGACCGCCGCTTGCGCCGGCATCGCGTGCATGGCGCGGTAATAGGCCATGGCATCGGTGGGATCTTCCGGCTGGTACTGCTGCAACAACTGGTTGGCGTCGGTGATAAACAGCGCATTGATATGCCCCGCCTCGGTGCTGCGGGTAATTTCAGAGCCGGGTATTACCATCAGCGCCTGCTCGACGGCGGCCTCCCGCGCCACCTGGTAGGCGCGGTTGCGATCGGTGTGGGGAATATCAGCCAGGTGCGGCTGCCACTCCAGGTGTTCGGTAATGGCGATGGCATCGAGCCCATCGCGCAGCGCTTCCTCGATGCGTATGCGCGGCCAGACATGACCGTCGGAAAAGGAGGAGTGGGTGTGTGGGTCCAGCACCAGGGTCTGGTAGTGGGCCGTATCGGGAAAGCTGATCCGCCGCGCCGGGTCGAGCTCTGCCGGTAGCACCGCTTGGTCGTGGGCTGAACACAGCTGGGCCAGGGGCAACAAGGCCGCCAACACCGACAGGCTGGACAATGTACGCATGGTGGTATCGCTCCGGTTTTCAGCGCAGGAGAGGAGTGGCAGTATGCAGACTCGGGTGGGAAAAGCCAATGCGCGGGGCCGGGGCCAGTCTACTCAACTAGAATGAACCAAATTAGGTAAATTGAGCTAAGCCGACAAAGAGAAAAATTTCAAGGACGCCACTTTTGGATTTATTAGATCAGGATAATGTGGCCGCTTAGTGCATATACTCCGCTCCCAGGATAAGTAAGATATGGGAAAACCCCGAGAGAAAAACCATGCAAACTGAATTCTGTAAACAACTGGGTATTGAAGTCCCTATTTTCGCGTTTACCCATTGTCGTGACGTGGTTGTCGCCGTCAGCAAGGCCGGCGGCATCGGTGTGCTCGGGGCTGTCGGCTACAGTCCTGCTCAACTCAAGGAAGAGCTCGACTGGATTGACGCGCACATAGGCGATCACATTTATGGTGTAGATACGGCTATTCCCCAGAAATACGAGGGAATGGGGGAAACTGATCCCGAGAAACTGGTTGCAATGCTGCAGGCCGCGATTCCCGAGCAGCATCGCAAGTTTGCCGCAAAACTGCTGGCGGACCACGGTGTACCAGAATTGCCGGATGCGGATAAGGAAGTGACCTTGAGCTTTTCCGAGGCACAGGGCCAACTGCAGGTCGACGAGGCGCTGACGCGCCCGAAATGCCGCATGATCGTCAATGCGCTGGGTACACCACCGGCAGATATCGTCGAGCAGGTGCATGCCTCCGGTCGCCTCATCGGTGCATTGGCGGGCCGGCTCAAGCACGGTATTAATCACAAGGCAGCGGGTCTTGATTTCATCGTCTGCCAGGGTTCTGAGGGTGGTGGTCATGCGGGTGAAGTGACCTCCATGGTGTTGTGGCCACAAATGGTGGACACCGTTGCACCGCTACCGGTATTGGCCGCCGGTGGCATCGGCAACGGGCGCCAGATACTGGCAGCCATGAGTATGGGCGTGGCCGGCGTGTGGATGGGTTCCATGTGGCTCAATGCCACCGAAGCGGCGGCTGAGCCGGCGCAACGGGAGTCCTACCTCAAAGCCAGCTCGGAGGACACGGTGCGCTCACGTGCCTGGACAGGCAAGACCGCTCGCATGTTGAAGAACGAATGGACCGAAGCCTGGGAGCGCGCTGATACACCGGATCCGCTGCCGATGCCCCTGCAGGGCTACCTGACCTTCGATGCAGTGCGACGCACACATCTTTATGCCGGCAGTGGGGAATGCCAAAAGGTGGCATTCAATCCTGTGGGTCAGGTGGTGGGTCAGATTAACGAGTCCGAATCCTGCCGGGATATTATGTATCGGCTGCTAAACGAATACGCTGACGCTCTGGAGCACGTGCAGTCGATTACCCCGGCGGAATAACTCTGTCAATTACCCGAGCTAATTTGTCAGTACCAAACTGGGGTATACTCGCTGAATAACGAAACGCCGAAAATTGAGGAAATAACAATGCCTATGAAAAGACTTTTTCACTGCCTGCTAATTGCCTTTGCCGCACTGGTGGTTAGTTTGCCGAGCCATTCAGCAATGGTGGGTACCGCGCAGGTACAGGGCAATCAGATAAGCATCGATCAGGGCAGTATCACGACTCAACGTGCCTGGATTCGAGAGCAATTGGTCGTTGGTGGTGTCGAGGTCGCGCATGCTTCAATGCGGGTGGCGGCACTGACCGACGCGCAGGTAACACAAATCCATCAGCGTATCGATGAGGCACCCGCAGGCGGAAACACGCTCATCATTGTCTTTTTAATACTGGTTATCACCGAATTGATGGGATTCACCGATATCGTTCCCAGTTGGCCTTAAAGGTAGCTGCGTACGCGCTGTTTTTGCTCGCCTACCTCAGCGGCTGCGCGACTTCTCCACAAACAAGATTGCTGCTGGACGATCCGCCTGATATTCCAGCGCAGGTGGAATTGACGGACGTCCCCCAGTTCCAGCAGCAGGAGTATTACTGCGGTCCCGCGGCACTGGCCAGTGTCATTTCCTACCGGGGCACCGCGGTAGAGCCCGATCAAATAGCCCTTCTCATCTATGTGCCGGGTTTAAAGGGGAGCCTGCAAACCGAGGTAGTATCTGCGACCCGACAATTTGAACTATTGCCGGTTCAACTCGATGGCAGGCTGGAATCATTGTTGCGCGAGATTGCAGCAGGGAACCCGATTTTTGTGCTGCAAAACCTGGGGCTGGATGCCATACCGGTCTGGCATTATGAAGTCGTCGTTGGCTACGACTTTAGCAGGCGCATGCTGATTCTATATTCCGGCGCGAATCGCCCGGTGGAGAGATCGTTCGCGCTGTTTGAGAAAACCTGGCAACGTGCCGGCCACTGGGCCCTGGCAATCGTGCCGACCGATTCGGTTCCCGCCACAGTCAGCGCCGGCGCGTACCTGGATGCGGTCATAGGACTGGAAGAGCTGGGTCGGATCGAATCTGCAAACAGTGCCTATGCTACTGCCTCACGACGCTGGCCCGACAATCTGTTGGCGCACACGGGCCTGGGGAATTCCGCTTACGCGATGGATGAGTTTGTCGCCGCCGAATCGGCTTACCGCGCCGCGCTGGAGATTGATCCGGGAAAGGCTGAAGTCTGGAACAACCTCGCCTACACCCTGGCGCAACTGGGTCATCACCAACCATCCGTGGACGCCATCAATCGCGCACTCGAACTCGACCCCGACAACCAGAATTTCAAAGAGAGCTACACCGAACTCGCCAACTGGCAATGAAACACCCGGCTAGGTGTTCAAGAATAGTGGCGACAATAATTTCAGGGAGAGCCGCGAACAGGTGTTCAGTGGCGAGGAGCCGGCGAGTGTCTCCCTACTGGGCCGCTAATGTGCGAAAATGCAGCAGCTGGATTGACCCCGATACAAGCGACCATTGATCAACAACAGGAAGGCACTGGATGATACCTGCTCGCGAAGCCCTCGAACGCCTGCGTGAGGGCAACCGCCGTTTCGTCAGCGGGAATCTCAATCGCGAGATCCTGTCCAGCCCGTCTCGACGCCACGCCCTGGTCAAGGACCAGCAGCCCTACGCCATTATCCTCGGCTGTTCGGATTCCCGGGTACCGGCAGAGCTGGTATTTGACCAGGGCCTGGGGCACCTCTTTGTTATTCGCGTGGCAGGCAATATCGTGGCACCTTCACAAATCGGCAGTATCGAGTACGCCGCCGAGCGCTTTGGCTCGCGGCTGGTGGTGGTATTGGGCCACTCCAATTGCGGCGCGGTGGAAGCTACCCTGGAAGAGCTGCAACAGCCCAGCGAAAATCGATCTCCCAATTTGCGCTCCATCGTGGGTCGTATTCGGCCCTCCGTGGAAGACTTGCTGGATGAGGGTGGCGAGATCAGCCAGCAGACGATGGAACGTGCGGTGCGCGCCAATATCGATGCGTCGGTGGAGCAACTGCGACACGGTTCCGAAATTCTTGAGCAGTTGATACGCGATGAGGGCTTGTTGATCGTCGGTGCGCAGTACTGCCTGGAACAAGGGGTAGTGGAGTTTTTTGATCACCTGGAGTAGTGCTATGAGTGACACCGTTGATTACGGGCCGCTGGCCTGCCTGGTAGGGGTTTGGAAGGGCAGTGATGGCATGGATGTGGCGCCGGAACCGGATGACGATGAGCACAACCCCTATTACGAGACCCTGATTTTTGAGGCCGCCGGTGATGTGACCAATGCGGAAGAACAGGTTTTGTCGATGCTGCGCTACCACCAGGAGGTCAGGCG
>JAPUKZ010000301.1 GCA_027295405.1 Gammaproteobacteria bacterium | reverse complement strand
CGATTCTTTTCCTGGTTCGCCAGGCGATCACGCAAGTACTACCGAAAACGAGGCCTGAGTAAGACCCAGCAACGGTTGAGCGATGCCGTCAAATCCCTTGGCTACGAGGGTGCCCGGGTGCTCGACATCGGGTGCGGGGTTGGATTCCTGCATCAAAAACTCCTGCAGGATGGGGCGGCCACCGCGGTGGGGGTCGATCTCTCCGAACGGATGCTGGTTGAAGCCGAGAGCTCTGCCCGAGAGGCGGCGCTCGCCGAGCGCGTCGACTACCGCCAAGGCGACTTTGTCGAGATGGCCGACAATATCCCTGAGTCCGACATTACGGTGCTGGACAAAGTCGTTTGCTGTTACCCCAACCCGGAGATGCTGGTTGGCAAGTCCCTGGAGAAAACCCGCAGGATCTATGCCCTCACTTATCCCCGCGGGCACCTCTTGAACCGTCTGCTCATGGAAGTGCAAGCGGTGTTCATGAGGGTTATCCGTTGCGGGTTTCGTCCCTACGTGCACGATCCCGACGCTATTGAGTCATGGATAATCGCTCAGGGCTTCGAGAAGCGAATGCAACACCGGTCGTTGGTTTGGATAACACAAGTTTACGCACGCTGAGGTATTAACTAGACCGCCACCGAGCAGGCTTTTTTTGTGTGATAACCAGATGTTGGGGTCTGTCGGGGTGGCTAGGGCCGCCAAAAGGCACTTTCTGCTGGATATGTGCCGGATATAGCTTCTAGCGCTTGACTCCTCGATTTCCCCAGAGAGAATATTACCAATAACCTATTGAAAATATTATACTTTCTGGTGCCGGAAATAGGAATCGAACCTACGACCTTCTCATTACGAATGAGCTGCTCTACCGACTGAGCTATTCCGGCACTGAACACAAAGCGCGCAGAGTCTAACCGCTGGATGGCGGCTATTTCAAGCATCATCGGCCGAAAAACTCTGCGGTGGGGCACCCGATTGGTGCCGCAGCCACATCCGTATCAAGGCGGCCTCATACTGCTGGCAGAAGGCATCAGTACTGAAGATGCAAGCGCGTGTCCGCTGGTGCCGTAACCGTTGCCGCAGCTGAGGCCAGAGTGGATCGCCACTTGCCAGCTGAATGGCCCTGAATTCATAGCTGGCCAGATCGGTGGTGATCAATTCCGGCAAACCGAGACTGCTCAACAGGCTGCCAGCCATGCGCGAGGCGAAGCTGTCTCCGCTGCAGGTAAGCAGCGGCAGCCCCATGCGCAAGGCATCACTGGCGGTGGTGCCGGCATTGAAAGGAAAGGTGTCCAGGAACAGGTCTGCCAGGGGCAGGCGCGCGAGGTGTCTGGAGTAGGGCAATTGACTGGCAAATACCAGGCGTTGCGCCGGCACACCGCGCGCCTCGGCCTCCCGTTGCAGATTGTTGCGAACGGCCTGGTCGCGGGCGAGTAGCCACAAGATACTGTCGGGTACCTGTTGGATAATCCGCATCCAGCTGTCGAACAGGTCCGGGTTGATCTTGTAGCTGGCGTTGAAGCCACAGAAAACCCAGGCGTCGGCTGGTAGACCGGCATCGCTCCGGCTGACCGGGTCGGGATCTATCTTGCCGCTCTCATCAAAAGCCTGAAAACCGTTGGGCAGGCGCGCAACGGCCTCACTGTACCAGACCCCCGACTGTTCCGGAATCAGGTAAGCATCGGCGATGATATAGTCGGTGAACTCAGCGCCCATGGTGCCCGGGTAGCCCAGGTAGTTCACCTGTAGCGGTGCCGGGCGCAGGGCGAGGATGCCGCTGCGATTGCCGCGGGTGTGACCCATCAGATCGATGGCGATATCGATATTCAATTCGCGCAACAGCTGTGCCGTCTGGCGATCGGTTTTGCCACTGACATCCAGCCAGGTGTCAAAGGCCGCGGCCACCCGTCGACTCATGGCACTGTTATCCGGTGCTTGCAGGCTAACGCCGATCAATTCGAAGCGACTGCGGTCTTGTTGTTCAAATACGCCAGCCATGAGGTAGGACAGGGGATGCTCCCGGAAATCGGCAGACAGATAGGCGAGGCGGATCTTGTCACTGTCGCGCCGGGGCGTTAGCACTGGCAGCGGCTCATCTGTGCTGACTTTGCGGGCAGTGAAGGCGCGGGCGGCGGCTAATTGGCTGGAACCGGAATCGGAGAGAGAGAGCAGTGCGAAGGGCGTGAGATTTCCGGTTTCGTTCCCAGCAAGGAGTGTATCGAGGGTTTGGGAATAAGCCTGCCAGTTACAGATATGGCGCCGGGCCATGAATCCCTTCGCCAGCACCTCCGGGTTGTGCGGCTCGACTGCCAGTAGCTGGGCATAGCTGGCGGCCGCTTCTTCGAAGCGTTTCAGATTGGAAAGAGCGCTACCGCGGTTAGCCAGGGCGGCACCGTAGTCGGCTTGTAGTTCCAGGGCCCGCTCGTATTCACCCAGCGCTTCCCGGTAACGCCCACAGCGAGCCAGCGCCGTGCCACAATTATTGTGCAGCACCGGGTCCTGCGGGGTTTGGCTGAGTGCGCGCTGGTAATAGGGCAGGGCGCTTGCGTAGTCGCTCTCCCGACTCCAGGAATTGCCGAGTTTGAGGAGGGCGGGAGCGTAGTCAGGATTCAGCTCAAGCGCCGTCTGGTAGCAGTGTCTGGCGTCGCTGTGCTGCTGCAGTTCATCCAGGCAGCTGCCCAGGTTGGTGTGTGCCTCCACATTGTCCGGGTTGCAGGCGACGGCTTGCGCCAGGCTTTCACGTGCTGCGGAAAAATCCCCCTGCTGTAGTTTTATGGAGCCGAGAATATTCAGGGCATTGAAATGTGCCGGTTCGCTGGCGAGTATGATCCGGCACACCCGCATTGCCTCTTCCTGACGACCGCACTGGTAGTGCGTGAAGGCGTCGCGAATCGTGACAGCATCTGGCATGGGTCAGGCGGAAATATCACTGGCGGATTTGGCCGCATCATAACAGGAAAGGGACCGGCTTCCAGCAGGGACTGCCGTAGAATTGGGGGCCATCCAATACAGAGAACCGAGGTGTGTATGTTGCTGGTCAAATATGGGTTGCGCTTGCTTGTTGGAATTGCCGGACTGCTGTTACTGGCCCTGCCGGGTTATCGCTGGCGGCGATGGGCGATGGGCGATGAGCCGTTGGTGGTTGCCCACACCAACGATTATGAGCCGCTCAACTTTATGCGGAACGACCAGTTGGTGGGCATTGAAGTGGACAATGCTCGCGAGATCGGACGGGTGCTGGGCCGTGCGCAAGGACAACAGCTTGTTGGCCGCGCGGTTGAATGCCGCCATGCAGAAACTTGAGCGAAGTGGCCGGTTGCGCGCGATCCAGAATTACTGGATTCCGGTCAAGGTTGAGGTGCGTTAGCCTGTTGCGGGTGGCTAGTGAAAGTCTCGGGATTTGATATGTAGTTCCCGCAGGCGGTCGCTGTAGTCATACAGGGCACCGGCGATGATGTGGATGACATTGTCGCGGCTTTCCAGGGTGCCTTTCACCAGCAGTAGCTGGGAGGTCATCAGGGGCTTGCGAAAGCGCTCCTGCACCCGTGGCCATACCACGATATTGCTGTTGCCGGTTTCATCTTCCAGGGTCAGGAACAACACCCCCGAGGCGGTGCCCGGGCGCTGGCGACCGGTGACCAGCCCGGCAATACGCACGAAACGGTTGTTGCCAATCGCGGGTAAATCCTGATGCCGCTGGCAGTGGTTGAAAGGGTGTTGCTGGCGCAGCAGGCTCATGGGGTGGGCGCGCAGGGTGACGCCGGTACTGCGGTAATCGGCCAGTACTTCCTCGGCCACGCCGGGGGCAGGTAATTTCACATCGTCGTTAAAGTAGTGCGCGGGCTGGTAGTGTTCGTCTTCCAATAAGGGTCGCTTCGCTTCCAGTGCCATGATTTGCCACTGGGCCTGGTGGCGATGCCCGCCCAGACCGGCCAGGGCATCGGCATCGGCTAATGCCTCCATGTCGCGCTTGTCCAGTTGTGCCCGCTGGCGCAAATCGCTGACATGTACAAAGGGAGAGCGCTGACGTTGCTGGCTTACCCGCTGGGCGCCTTCCTGGCTCATGCCCTTGATCAGCCGAAACCCCAGCCGCAGGGAATGCTCCGGATCATCCAGCAGGGTATGGTCCCAGTGGCTGTGGTTGACATCGATGGGCAGCACCCTCACCCGATGGCGGCGGGCATCCTGGATGAGTTGGGAGGGGGAGTAAAAGCCCATGGGTTGGCTGTTGAGCAGCCCGCAGTAAAAGGCCGCCGGGTGGTGGCATTTCAGCCAGGCGGACACATAGGCCAGCAGGGCGAAACTGGCGGAGTGGGATTCCGGAAAGCCATAACCGCCAAAGCCCTTGATCTGATCAAACAGGCGCTTGGCGAAGTCTTCATCGTAACCGCGGCTCAACATGCCCTTGACCAGCCTGGCCTCGAACTTCATCAGGTTGCCGTTCTTGCCCCAGCTGGCCATGGCCCGGCGCAACTGATCGGCCTCGCCGCCGCTGAAGCCCGCCGCCACCATGGCCAGCTTGATGGCCTGCTCCTGAAAAATGGGCACACCCAGGGTACGCTCCAGTACGCCTTTGATTTCGTCATTGGGGTAGGTGACCGCCTCAATACCCTGGCGGCGGCGCAGATAGGGGTGCACCATATCCCCCTGGATGGGCCCCGGGCGAACAATGGCCACCTCGATGACCAGGTCGTAAAAGCAGGCGGGCTTCAGGCGCGGCAGCATCGACATCTGGGCGCGGGATTCGATCTGAAATACCCCGACACTGTCGGCGGCCTGCAGCATGCGGTAGGTGGCGGCATCTTCCCGGGGAATATCCTGGATGGTTTTGACACGCGGTTGGTAACGGTGCAGCAGTTGCATGCTCTTGCGGATGGCCGACAACATGCCCAGCGCCAATATATCCACCTTCATTAAACCCAGTGTTTCTATATCTTCCTTGTCCCACTGGATTACGGTGCGGTCATCCATGCTGGCATTCTCCACCGGCACCAGGCTGGAAATGGGGCTGCGGGTGATAACAAAGCCCCCTACATGCTGGGACAGGTGGCGGGGAAAGCCGAGGATCTGTTGTACCAGCTCGTAAAACAACTGTGCGCTCTTGCTGTGCCCGGCAATGCCCTGTTCGGCAAAGCGCTTTTCGAGATCCTTGCTGCGGTCCCACCAGGCCAGGGATTTGGCCAGGCCGTCGACAAAGATCGGGTCCAGCCCCAGGGCCTTGCCCACATCGCGCACCGCACTGCGGGAGCGGTAGGTGATAACCGTGGCCGCCAGCGCCGCGCGCTTGCGGGTGTATTTTTTATAGATGTACTGGATGACTTCCTCGCGCCGCTCGTGCTCAAAATCCACATCGATATCCGGCGGATCATCCCGCTCGCGGGAAATGAAACGCTCGAACAGCAGCGACACTTCTTCGGGGGACACCTCGGTAATATGCAGGCAGTAGCACACCACCGAGTTGGCGGCGGAACCGCGGCCCTGGCAGAGGATGTTGCGGCTGCGGGCGAAGCGCACGATGTCGTACACGGTGAGGAAATAGTATTCGTAGTGGAGTTCCTCGATCAGCGCCAGTTCGACCTCTATGCGGTTGAGGGTTGTTTCGCTGGCGCCCTGTGGCCAGCGCCGTGCGCAACCCTCCTCAACCAGTTGCCGCAAGTAGGTACTGGCGTCCAGGCCCTCGGGCACGACTTCCTCCGGGTATTCATAGCGCAACTCCGCCAGGCTGAAATCGCAGTGCCGGGCCAGCACCAGGGTTTGCTGCAGCAGGCCCAGCGGATACAGCTGGCGCAGCTTTGCCAGCGGCCGCAGGTGTTGCTGGCTGTTGCTATGGCGGCGCTTGCCCAACTGGTCGATGCTGGTGTTGTGGGCAATAGCGGTGATGACATCGTGCAGGGGTTTGCGCTGGGGGTGGTGCATTTGCACATTGCCGCAGGCCAGCATGGGAATATCCAGCTCGCGGGCCAGTTGCAGAAAGGTGAAGTAGCGCCGGGTTTCATCGCCGTGGCGCAAATGGCTGACCCCCAGCCACAAGCGCTCCTTGCACAAACGCCGCAGTTGCTGGCCGTAGGCGTGGGAACAGTCGCTGCCGTCGGTGGGCAGCCAGATCAATAAACACCGTTTGAGGTGGAAGATGACATCGCGCAGGGTGACCCGGTATTCCCCCTTGGGGCTGCGCCGCCGCGCCATGCTGATCAAGCCCGACAATTCGCTGTAGGCAGCCCGGTTGGGCACCAGGGCCACCAGCTTGATGCCCTCTTCCAGATTGAGTTCGCTGCCAATGATGAGCTTGATGCCGCACTCCTGCGCTGCCACGTGGGCCTTGACCACCCCGGCCAGGGAACACTCATCGGTAATGGCAATAGCCGCATAGCCCAGTTCCGCTGCGCGCAACACCAGTTCCTGCGGGTGGGAGGCCCCGCGCTGGAAGCTGAAGTTACTGAGGCAGTGGAGTTCGGCGTAGCTCATGGCGGCTTACTGGTTGTCCAATGGGCTGATAACACCCAGTGCACCGCGGCCGAGTACATGGGTATAGATCTCGGTGGTTTTTACATCACTGTGACCTAACAGTTTTTGAATAGTGCGTAAGTCGTAGCCGTTCTGCAGCAGGCGAGTGGCAAAACTGTGGCGAAATGTGTGGCAGCGCACCGGCTTGATGATGTCAGCGCGCTTGCGGGCACGACCGATGTGCTTGCGCAAAGTGGTATCGTGGAGGTGATGGCGGCGCATTACCCCACTACGCGGGTCTGCGCCTATGCGTGCGGCCGGGAATAGAAACTGCCACCCGGTTTCGCGCGCGGCCGCAGGGTACTTTCTGGCCAGCGCGTAGGGCATATACACTTCACCATAACCGTCTGCCATATCCCGCTGATGTAATCGCTCAACCCCTGTAATTTGCTCCTGTAGCCTGGATTGCAGACTGGTCGGCAAAAGAGTAACCCGGTCTTTGCCTCCCTTGCCGCATCGTACTGTTACTGTCATCAGCTCGAAATCCAGATCCTTTATTCGCAGCGAGAGCAATTCGTGCAACCGCAACCCGGTGCCGTACAACATCTCCACCATCAGCTTGTGTACGCCATCCATGAACTCGATGATACGTATGACTTCAGCGTGGCTGAGTACCACTGGCAGCCGTTGGTGTTGACGAGCCCGTTCGAAATCAAGCGGTTCTAATTCGATATCAAGAAACTTGCGGTAGAGGTAAATCAGTGCGTTAAGCGCTATGCGCTGGGTAGCGGGCGAACAATTGCGATTATTACCAAGGTAGCTGAGAAACCGGTTGATGTGATCCGCGCCCATGCACTCTGGATGTTGCTTACGATGAAACAGGATAAAGCGCTTAACCCAGTGGGCGGAGGTTTTCTCGGTTTGATAGGCATAACCGCGATTGCGGATATCTGTTCGCAGTCGGTGCATGAACCGGTTGGAATCAACAGGTAGTGTGTGCCGGATGTCGTCCATGTGATGATTACATAAAGTACTGTATATAAATACAGTATAAGGTGACTCGGAAATTCTGCCATTTGTTTTTCAACGGAAACAGAGCAGTGACACGCAAACCTATACCTAAGCTATTGAATTTGAAAAGAATTACTTGTGGTCGCGTTGTCGGAATGTAAGCGCCAAACAAACGACGCCCTTCCCCTGCGGCACACAGGCCGGCACCCTGCCTACTTTGATTGATAAGGGGCAAGGTGGTGGAACGGAACAAGGAAGCATCACTGACTGAACGTC
>JAPUKZ010000300.1 GCA_027295405.1 Gammaproteobacteria bacterium | reverse complement strand
CGACACCTCAGCGGAACTCTGTGATCAGATTCTCCAGGCGCTCTCTGAGCGGTCACACCTGAACGTGTGTGGCGCCTCATCCAAGCCATGGCGGCAGGCTGATCCCGATCTGCAAATGCTATCGGTGGCGGGGCATCGGGGGGTTGTTCGCCATGATCCCACCGAGCTGGTAGTCACAGTTCGTGCGGGAACACCGCTGGCGGAACTGGACCAGAGTTTGGCAGAGCGGGGCCAGATGCTGGCGGCGGAGTGCCCGGACTTCCCGGGCGGTTCAACCATCGGTGGGGCACTGGCCCTGGGTTGGTCCGGTTCGCGGCAACCCTATGCCGGCGCCTTGCGCGACTTTGTGCTCGGCGCTCGCATGGTGAATGGCCTGGGTGAAGCCTTGCGCTTTGGTGGGCAGGTCATGAAAAATGTGGCCGGTTATGACATTCCCCGCCTGCTGTCCGGCTCCCAGGGCCGCCTGGGGGTGATACTGGAGGTGTCGCTAAAATTACTGCCGCTTCCGGAACGGGAGCTGACCTTGCTTTTCGAGTTTGAATCACTGGCGCAGTCCCGTCAATTTGTGCGGCGTTTACTGCTGGCGGGCGAGCCCATTACCGCCGCCAGTTATCACGCGGAGGCCCTGCGCCTGCGCTTTTCCGGGCAGGCCACAACAATAAGGCGTCTGGCCACGGATCTGAACGGGCGGGAAGTTGATAATGAATACTGGCGCGAGCTTAGACGCCTGAAGCTGCCTTTTTTTACGCAGGAAGAGCAGTACGAGCCACTCTACGACTGGAACGGAGACCTGTGCTGGTCGCGCCCGCCGGGCGGATCTGTGCAGCGTCAGGTGGGGGCTGCCAGCGCCGTCGATTGTCAGGCGGGGCCCCCGGTTCCGGGAGAAGGTGACGGCCCCCTGGCTGAATTGCAGCGTCGGTTGGCCCTGGCCTTTGACCCGGCCCAGGTTTTTCAGGCTGTGCCGGTGGAGGCGAATTGAGATGCAGACTGCGCTCCCGGTAGAATTGCTCGCCACCGATGTCGGGCGCGAAGCTGACAGTATTTTGCGGGCCTGTGTGCACTGCGGATTTTGCCTGGCTACGTGTCCGACCTATCAGGTCAATGGCAACGAGCTGGACAGCCCGCGAGGTCGTATTTACCTGATCAAGGAAATGCTTGAGGGTGCCGCGGTCACCGGGATCACCCGTACCCATCTGGATCGATGCCTGACTTGCCAGTCCTGCGAAACCACCTGCCCCTCGGGGGTTAATTATCACCGACTGCTGGATATTGGTCGTGCGGAGGTGGAGAAACGGGTGCCGCGAGCGCTGCCGCTGCGACTATTGCGCTGGTGTTTGGTGCAGCTCTTATCCCGCCGCCAGTGGTTTACGCCGGCGTTGCGGCTGGGACGGCTTTTCCGCCCGTTCCTGCCCGGGTCCCTCAAGCACTACCTGCCGCCAACCCGGTCGGAATTACCAGCTGTCGGGCGCGGGCATGCCCGCCGTATGATCCTGGTGCAGGGTTGCGTGCAGCCGGGTTTGTCGCCCAACACCAATGCGGCGACCAGACTGGTCCTGGACCGGCTTGGAATTGAAACTGTAAGCGTCGCTGGGGAAACCTGTTGTGGCGCGCTCGCTTATCATCTCAGCGCCCAGCGCCAGGGGCTGCAACAGGCACGCAATAATATTGATGCCTGGTGGCCGCTGGTCGAAGCGGACGTGGAAGCTATCGTGATGACCGCCAGCGGCTGCAGCGTGTTTGTCAAGGAATACGCACATTTACTGGCGGCGGATCCAGACTATGCGGATCGGGCCCGGCGGGTGGTGGATTTACTGCGGGATATTTCCGAAGTTTTACAGGGAGAGGAGCTGGCGCCCCTGGCACCCCGTTCGCGACCGTCTATAAGTTGGCACTGTCCCTGCACCGCCCAGCACGGGCAGCAGCTGGATGTGCCCACCCGCGGTGTGCTGGAGCGGCTGGGCTTTGAGCTCCCCATAATTGAAGACTCACATCTGTGTTGCGGCTCAGCCGGAACCTATTCCATGCTGCAGCCGCGTATGGCCACCGAATTGCGTGACCGGAAGCTGGCGAATCTGCAGGCGAGTACGCCGGAGCAAATAGTCACAGCCAATATTGGCTGCCAAACGCACCTGGCGGGCGGCACCGAGACGCCCGTGGTTCACTGGATCGAACTGGTCGCCCGCCAGTTAGCGTCTTCAATTCCCAAACCCTGATTATTCAGGGGTGTCTCTACCAAAAACCTTGTACATGTTGGTTTTCTTGACTTTTCTGCCACCCGACCGCTAGCGTTACCAAGAAATACCGACACCCGGAAAAGCTAATTCCAGCTTAACCAGTACCCTCTCAAATGTTGAACCGGCTCTGTGCCCTGAGTAGGAATTAAGTTACGGATTCAGTTTTTGGTAGGGACCGGCTTTCTAATAGCAAGTCGTGCTAGATTGTCAGCTACCGGGGAGCCGGTCACGGGGTGGGACGACCACTTTAATCCGGCCTGTTACCGTGAGAGGTTTGCGGAGGCGTGTCAGAGCGTGGATAGGTCAAGATGAAGTTCGGTATTCGATTCATCGGCTATGTAGCCAGGCTGCGGGAAATAGTGGAACTGTCTGTGCTGTCGGAGCGGGCCGGTTTTGAGCACGTTTGGTTTCCCCACGATACCTTCATGTATAACACCTGGGTCACCACCAGCGCCGTAGCGGAGCGAACCAGCACTATCAAAATCGGCAGCGTTGGCACCAATCCCTATACAACATCGCCAGCGGAGATAGCCACTTATCTGGCAACCCTGGATGAATTATCCGGTGGGCGGGCGGTGCTCGGCCTGGGTCTGCACACCCAGAAGATGGTGGAGTGGACCGGCATAGAAGCGACCCATTACATCAGCCGTACCCGGGAGGCCACTGAAATCATCCGGGCTCTGCTGCGGGGCGAAGTAGTCGATTACCAGGGCGAGGAATTCCAATGGTCGGACCAGTGTTATCTGCGCTTCAAGGCGCTGCGCGAAAGCGTACCCATCTATATCTGTCCGTTCGGGGAAGAATACCTTCGGCTCAGCGGTGAGATTGGCGATGGTAGTCTGCCCATGATCACGCCGCCCGCGGCCGCCAGCTATATGGTGCCGCCGATCCTGGAGGGCGCTCGCCATGCCGGCCGTGACGCCGACGAGGTCGACATTGCCGGCTGTGCCTGGTTATCAATTTCCGAGGACCGCGGCGCGGCGACCGATGTGTTGCGCAGCATGATTTCCTATTTTGGCCCCTATCTGGAAGCACCGGCACTGGCTACTGCAGGGCTGACTCCGCGGGATTTCACCGCTATCAGTCAGCTTGTGGATACGGGCGACTACGATGCGGCGAAGGCTGCTGTTACCGAGGATATGTTCACACTCGCCCTGGCCGGCACACCAATAGACGTGATCGCCCAGATCGAGCAACTGGCAGAGCAGGGCATTACCCAGGTGAACCTGGGCGGGCCACTGGGCCCGAATCCACGTGAAGCCATCCGCCTGATGGGTGAACAGGTTATCCCCTACTTTCAGTCCACAGCGTAAAACCGCAGGCATTCCGATGGGGCTGGTGTGCTTGATGTAGTGGATTTCGTGCGGACCGGATGAATAATGAGCCCCGATCGATAGCAGTAGTTCCGGGCGTGTTCCCACTTCGACGTCGGCGTCATCCTCTTTATGGATTGAGACCGGTTTGGCCGCGTAGATCTTGTGGTCCAGCCCCAGGGGACGTTGGTTATAAGCCAGCTCGAGTTGTCCCGGAAGTAGCGTCACGATGGATTCCGAACCCGGACTGATTGAACACTCCCTTGACCCCTTGAAGGCTCGCTTGACACCTACTGCTCGATCCCCTGCCGCTCGATCCCCAATTCCCCTACGTACCCAAACAACCCCACCGAGCCCCCGGTATGCAGAAAAACAATGTTCTCCCCCGCCTTGAACTCCCCTTTACGAATCAGATCCAGCATTCCCGCCAGACCCTTGCCAGTGTAAACAGGGTCGAATAGCAGCCCCTCCAACTGCGCCAGCAGCTTGACCGCTGCGATCATGGACTCGGTAGGAACGCCATAACCAGCGCCGACATAGTCACAGTTGGCAATGATATCTTCGCGCGCGACACAGCCGGCTGCGCCGACAAATTCGGCTGTTGCCAGCGCCAGTTCATACACCTTTTGTTCCTGCGGTTCACGGGCGGCGTTCACCCCGATCCCCAGCACCGGAATCCCGGAGTGGGTCGCCTTCAGTCCGGTAACCAAACCGGCCTGGGTGCCGGCGCTGCCAGTGGCATGGATCAGGTGATCGATGGTTAGCTGCTGGTCATTGGCCTGTTGCAGCAGCTCCAGGGCGCAGTTCACGTAGCCCAATGCGCCGGTCGGGTTGGAACCGCCGCCGGGAATGACATAGGGTTTGGCACCTTGTTGTGAGAGTTCCCTGGCCAGGTCGTCCAGGGCGGCGTTCATGTCGGTTCCCCCCGGGAAGTGTGTCGTGTTGGCGCCGTACAGCCGATCCAACAAAACGTTGCCGGAATTGAGGTAGTCGTCACTGGGATCGCTGATCCGGTTTTCCAACAGGATTTCGCAGTTCATTCCCAGCTTTGCCGCCGCCGCGGCGGTCTGCCGGGCATGGTTGGATTGGACGGCGCCCTGGGTGATGACGGTGTCCGCGCCCTGCTCAATGGCCTCCGCCATCAGGAATTCCAGCTTGCGGGTTTTATTGCCACCGCTGGCGAGACCGGTGCAGTCGTCCCGTTTCACATAGATATTCGGTCCCCGCAGGTGCTCAGTCAGCCGCGGCAGGAACTCCAGGGGCGTGGGCAGATGGGCGAGTTTGATTCTGGGGAAGCGGGCAAGGTGCATGATTAGTCCTCTCGTCGGTTGCGTGCCAATTTGATGGTGTGTCTGACCAGCAAGTCAGTGGAAGAGAGCAGGGGCAGGGCGGTGTCGGCCGCAGACAAGTGCAGTGGCACCTCAGTGCAGCCAGCCACCAGCACCTCGGCACCGTGCGCCTGCAAGCTGGCGGCCAGTTCTTGCATACCGGTGTCGATGTCGGCAGCGCAATCCCCCGCCTTTATTCGGTAAACCAACTGCATGAAGTCCTGCAGTTCGGCGTCACTCCAGAGTACGGGCTCAAATTCGGCCGCACGCAGTGCGTTCTGGTAGAGCTCTGCCCGCAGGCAGCCCTCGGCCGCCATGATGCCGACCCGTGTAACCGAGTGGCCCCGCAGTGCTTCCACCACCACATCGATGATGCTGACAAAGGGAATGCTGACCGCGGCCCGAATGTCATCGCTGTAGGCGTGCGCCGTGTTACAGACCATCACCAGAAAGTCGGCCCCGGCGGCTTCCAGTTTTTGTGCCATGGCCGCCAGCTCCGGACCCACGCTGGGCGCGGTTCCGGCAATGGCGGCATGTCGGTTGGGAACCTTGGGGTTGTGATCGATCAACATGCGAATATGATCCTGGTCACTATTGGCGTCGGTAGCGGCGACCAGCTTGGTCATAAAGTCGACCGTCGCCTGCGGACCCAGGCCGCCCAGGACCCCGGCAATCAGTTCTCGTTGTGGGTTCGTCTTCATCATCCTGCCCGGCGTGGAGCGACTCCGCATTGGCTCGCGTACAATACCCGACTAAATAAACATCTGGGAGCGACACTTGCAATACGGGAACGGGCTTTTTTGGCATCGCGGACGACTACTAACGCCTGGCTGGCATGTCCTGGTGCGGATGAGAGAGCCCGATGCTCAGTGATCCCCTGTTCTATTTGCTATCCATACCGGCGGTGATGCTCTACGGCATTGCCAAGGGGGGCTTTGCCGGACCGGCTGCAGTACTGGCGGTGCCGCTGATGTCACTGGTCATGTCTCCCACCCTGGCCGCGGCGATTCTGTTACCCATACTGGTTTTCATGGATGCACTGGTGGTGCGAACCTACTGGGGCCAGTTCGATAAAACCGCGTTGTGGATCCTGTTGCCGGGGGCCATGGTCGGCATCATGCTGGGCTATCTCATGGCAGATGTGATGAATGACAATCACATGCGGATCATTGTTGGTGCCCTGGCGTTGGTGTTCGGCTTGCAGAACCTGTTGCAATTGAGCTCTGCGAGCAGCGCCGATCACAACCGGGTGGTGGGTAGTGTGTTCGGTGCTATCGCCGGGTTTACCAGCTTCAGCATTCACGCGGGCGGGCCACCTTTCACCATGTATTTGTTGCCCAAGCGCCTGGACCCGCTGATATTTGCGGGTACCGCCGGCTTGTTTTTTGCGGTGGTGAACTTTGTGAAGTTGTTTCCCTATTACACTCTGGGTCAACTGGGTTTTGAGAATCTCGCTTTATCCCTGGTCTTGATGCCCCTGGCGCCGCTGGGGGTGAAGATCGGGCACTGGCTGGTGCAGCGGTCTGACCCGGAGTTTTACTACCGCGTAATCAGCTTTTTCCTGGTGATTGTCGGTGTCCGCTTACTTTGGGCAGCGCTGGGCTGATTTTGTCAGCTCCGGGAATTTTTTGTCCGCTCCGGGTAGTTTTTGTTAGCACTGGGCAGTTTTTCCTGGCTTTGGGCAGGGTCAGGCGTGGTAGAGGGTGAACCCACCGATCAGGATAAACCCTGTGCCGGCGACGCAGGAGAGTACCTTCTCGCTGAGGTATTCCGACAGCAGGCTGCCCGCCAGTACCCCGATCGCCGCGGCGACTATCAAGGCAGCGGATGACTCAAAGTTCACCAATGGCACCAGGATGTTGGTGGATAACGGCCTTACGGCGGCCTGAGCATAGCCACCCGGGTGGTTGTCCCTACGGAAACAGAGAGCCTCTGAATGGGTCTAGATGGCGGGCGGCTGCTTCTCATTGAGGGTGCCCTCACCGGGCGTGATCAACAGCATCGTCGTCGGGCCGCAGGGGCGAGCGGTATGCCAGACGCCCTGCGGGACTACCACATAATCACCCGGTATGTGAACCCGGACAGTCTCTTCCTTGCCGTCTTGCATCAACACCAGGTCGGTATCACCCTCCAGCAGATAAAGGAACTCGTCACCCATCGGGTGCATTTCCCAGGTGGACCAGGGTTCGTCAAAGCTGAAGCGACTGATTAGCGTGTGGCCGGCAAAACCGTTGAATTCGGTATTCAGTTCCTGGTAGAAGTCCGGACTATCGGCCTTAAGGGTTGCGCTGCCGTCTGGTCCAAGAATATAGAGTATCTTGTTCAGGTCATGGGGGCCGGGGTCTATGGGCATGGGAAACTCCTTGCTGTAGGCATTCTCCACCTATCCCCAGCCTAGCACAGCACCGGAGGCAGCGGCTTTGCGCCGCGCGTACCTCAATCGAGCATCTTCTTGCCGCAGAGATGAGCGGCGACAGTAGCCCACACCGCGCGGTATTTCAGGAACTCGGTCCAATGGGGTAATTACCAGCGCGAACACCGTTCCCAGTGGAATGCCGCTGTTGACCAGGCCGACGCCGTCTTGCGCTAGCTAACAGGCGCTGGCTATTCGTCGCGAATGGTGACCAACGTGCCGGAATTGTTGAACTGTAGCAATTTGGTGCGGGCGGCACTCTTGTAGACCCAGGTATTTCCCATGCGGCTTACAGGTTCGCCGCACTTTTTCAGCACTTCGTACTTGGTTGTTCCATTGCGCGCTCCATCCTGAATGAGATAGTTTCCGCAGCGCAGGGAGGCGGCACTGGCGGTTTGCGCTAGCCCGCAGAACAGGGTTATCAGACAGCAAGTCAGTAATCGGGCGCTCATCGCTTGCCTCCCGCGGGTATGGTGTAGCTGAGATCAGGCAGTATCGCCACCGCCGAGCTGACACCGACCTCGCTACCGTTGGACAGGCCCTGGACCATGTGTCCCAGGGGGGAGCGGATAATCAACCTGCTGGAACCACGGATGCCTTTGAAGATGCCGGTGCCTTCGGTAAGCCGGAATTCGCCCTTGCAGGAGCCGACCCGCCCATCGCACTCGAACTCGGCGAATACCGCGTCGTCGGGAGACTGGACAATCATGCAATTGCCGGTGCCCCTGGTATTTTTGGCATCGCTGTGCAGGGTTTGTTTAAACGAGCATTCGATAAAAGCTTCGTCGATTTCACCCTCGCTTGTTTCCATATACATGATGCCCTCAAAGGCGCCGAGAAACTCCATGCTCCCGGGAGCGATCTGGAATACCCTGCCCCCGCCAGACCAGGCGATAACCGCGGCCAGATTTTTCTGCTCAGCCGCCTGGACCGCCAGCGGCGGTCCTGCCAAAGCGATAAACAGGCTTATGCTTGTTACAAGTCGAATCATGTGTGGCCTCGCGCGGTCGGTGCCTGGTTTCTGGTTGTTACCGTATAGGAGATAGGAAATCTGCGTCAAGCACTAATCATGCGCAGTGTTGATAGTGTACTGTGTCATATAAAGTGCACTAGAGCCTGGCCTGTTTTAGCGAGAACCCCTCCCTAGAGCAATTTCCTGACCGCTTTTGACGCGGAGATTTCACCCTGGTCGAAGTAGGCATCGTGATTGACTTCGATCTTGTCCAGGTCATAAAGGTAATTAACCATAATCCCGGCGGACTGCTCCTTGCCCTTGGCGCTGAGGTCGGCTCCCCAGTTCAGCCGGTGCAGTTGGGCGCCGTTGCCGAGATGAAAGCGAGCCACCGGATCTTTTGCCAGCGTGCCCGACTTCACCTGCAGCAGGTAGTGTGCGCACAGCTTCATTAGTGCGTCGCGGACGTCGGCGGCAATCACCTCGGTCACCGGTTCCCGCACCCTGTCGGCGAGTTCCCCGGCGACGAGTTCCCCGATCTCGGCTTGCTGCAGCCAGCTGCGAAATCCGGGAACCGGCGAGAGGGTGACAAAGGTCTTGATGCCGGGTATCTCCTGGCGAACTTCCTCCACCACATGCTTGATCAGAAAATTGCCGAAGGACACGCCCGCCAGACCGGGGTGGCAGTTACTGATGGAGTAAAACACCACCGTATCAAACTTGTGCTGCTCGGTTTGCTCTCTATCCTGGGACAACAGGGGTGCGATGGCATCGGGCATACCCCGGGTGAGTGCAATTTCCACAAAAACCAGGGGGTCGTCGGGCATGGCCGGATGAAAGAAAGCAAAGCACATGCGGTCTTGGTGTAGGCGGTTGCGCAAGTCATCCCAGCCGCTGATTTCGTGCACGGCCTCGTAGTCGATGATTTTTTCCAGTACCTGGGCGGGCGAGTTCCAGTCGATGCGGCGCATCTCCAGGAAGCCCTTGTTGAACCAGGATACGAACAGGTGCCTGAGATCGGTATCGACACCCCGCCAATGCGGCTTGCTTTTCAACAGCGGCAACAGGTGGCCGCGCAGTTCCACCAGTACATGGGTGCCGTTGGGGGCCATGTTCAGGCGGCGGAACAGTTTCAGTCGCGGAGCTTCCACAGATTTGGCGAGGGCGTTGAGATTGTAAAAACTGGGTTCCTCCCGGTAGTGGGAGGAGGCCTGCAAAATATCGCCGTTGTCCACATCGAATTCTGTAGCCAGGCATTCGAAAAAATTGTGATAGTCAGACTCATCGAAGGTCTGGAAGCGATCGCAAATCTCGCTGGCAAGCGCCAGCCCGGAGGCCTCGCCGCGGTGTTCCAGTAGTTCCCTGCACTGTGCAACCAGTTCTGTCGATGGTGCGCTCAGCGAGGCATTCTGGCGGCGTTTTGCCAGAATATCGCGGCCTGCGTCCACGACAGAGCCGACAATTCGGCTGATGGTGGTGGCATGGGTACTGAGTTGGGTTTGCGCTGACATTTCGAATTCCTGAACCTTGGGGAAGGACCACTATACCCCGTTGGGGCGCCCTGCCTCCAATACCTAAAATCCGTTACAGGACACTAGGGTCGCATAAACTGGCCGCCGTCTACGTTAAGGATATGACCGGTTATCCACGACGCTTCATCCGAGAGCAGGAACAGCGCCGCATTGGCCATGTCAGAGGGTTGCCCCAGGCGTTTGATGGGCATGGTTTTCAGCATTTCCTGGGCGTAATCGCCGGCATTGCGTTCCAGTGCGGCGGTGTCCGTAGGCCCGGGCGCGATTGCGTTGATGCGGATATTACGCCAGCCCAGTTCGTTGGCCAGGCTCTGGGTAATGCCGTTCATGGTCAGCTTGGCCACCCCGTAGAATCCGGTGCTCATCCAGGCCGCTGTCGAGGACTGGTTGACGATAGCGCCACCCCCGCCCGCGGTCATGTGTTCCACCACTGCACGGGTCATGATCAGGCAGCCGTGGGCGTTGACCCGCATGAATTTTTCCAGGTAGTCCATGTCGATGTTGAGGTAACCCTCAATCTTCATGTTGCCGAAGATGGCGGCGTTGTTAATCAGGTAATCAATGGCGCCAAACTTCTCCATGGTGGCCTCGGCGCAGGCGCCGGCGGATGCCTCATCGGCCACATCCGTCTGCACGAACAGGGCCTTGTCGCCGATTTCCCCCGCCACCCGCTGACCTCCTTCCGGCTCCAGTTCGGCGATGACCACATTCATGCCTTTCTCTGCGCAGGCTTTCGCATAGCCCTCGCCGATTCCACCCCCGGCGCCGGTGATGATTATTGTCTTGCCACTAAAATCCATTGCTTTGTCCTCGTTTAGATCGTTGTTGTTCAGCCCCGGTGACACAGTACGCTAGACTACTGAACCCTGTTCCTCGGGCAGGTGTACTTCCATTCCCTCCATATCCCAACTCACCAGAATCTGGCAACCGAGGCGGGAGGAATCCCTGCGATTTTTGGCCGTATCCAGCATGGCCAGTTCGTTGGGTTGCGGTGGCTGCAACTTGTCGGCCCATTCGCCCTCGATATAGCAGTGGCAGGTTGCGCAGGAGGCGATGCCGCCACACATGCCTTCCACCCCGGGCACCAGGTTCATGGTGGCGCCTTCCATCAGCGTGGTCTGTTCCTCCACTTCCACCTCGTGGCGGGTGCCGTCGGCTTCGACATAGATGATATTGGGCATGCCTGACTATCCTTAGAGTTGCAGTTTGGGGATGCGCCGGTTGGGCCGAACTTCCAGTAAATCGACCGCTACGCCGGGGGGATAGCCCAGGCAGTAAGTCACGGCATCCGCCACATGCTCTGGCTCCATCCCTGAATCCATGGTGGGTCCTGCGTTATGCCAGGCATCGACCCCCGCCTGGAGATCGCCCGCATTCCAGCCGTCGGAGAAGTGGGTCCAGGCAGCGCCGGGGCGAATGCAAGTCACGCCGATGCCCTCTTCCTGCAATTCCAGCCGCAGGTCGCGACTGAAACGCTCTACTGCGGCCTTGGTGGAGGCGTAGATCGACAGGTGGTACATCTCGTCGTAGTGCCAGGCGCTGGCGGAGGAAATATTGATAATGCGTGGGTTGGCTGCTCCCCGCAATAGCGGGATCGCCGCCTGGCAGCACAAGACGGTGCCGACATAATTGGTGTTGATTTGTAGCATCAAATCGTCGCTGGTGAGTTTTTCCACCTTACCCGGCCGCGCCACCCCGGCGTTGTTGATCAGGCCGCTGAGACCACCAAAATGGTCCCGGAACTGTTGAAAGGCCTGGTTCATTTTCTCGCCACTGGCGACATCACCCGCAATTCCGAAAACCTGATCGCTGTCCAGTTCTTGCACCGCCTCCTGCAGGGTATCATCGTCGCGTGCCAGCATACCCACCATCGCGCCCTGTGCCAGCAGCGCCCGGGTGATAGCCAGTCCGAAACCCTTGGAGGCGCCAGTCACGATGTAGGTCTTGTCCTGCAGGGTTTCGCTCATGCGCCTATCGCTATGGTCTTGGTTTCCAGGTATTCCTCAAAACCCTCCGGGCCCATCTCGCGTCCAATACCGCTCTGCTTGTAACCACCGAAGGGGGCGTCGGCGGAATAGTAATTGCCGCCGTTGACGATCAGTGTGCCCGTGCGCAGGCGCCGCGCCACAGCAAGAGCGCGTTCTTCATCGGCGGAGTACACTCCCCCCGAGAGACCAAAAACCGAGTCATTGGCGATACGCACCGCGTCATCGTCATCATCAAAGCTGATAACACACAGCACCGGACCGAAAATTTCTTCCCGGGCGATGGTCATGTCGTTGCTCACGTCAACGAACACGGTGGGTTCAATATAGTAGCCCTTGTCCAGGTGCGCCGGCTTGCCGCCACCCAACAGCAGGCGCGCACCTTCCGCCTTGCCCTTTTCGATATACGCGAGCACGCGCTCGTACTGGCGCTTGTTCACTACCGGACCCATGATCTGGTCTTCAGCGGAGGGATCACCGTACTGGATGAATCCGAAATAGGTTTTCAATAATTCCTCTGCTTCGGGCTGGCGCGCTTTTGGAACCAGCAGCCGGGTAAGGATGGCGCAGCCCTGGCCGGCATGGAAACACACCGCCAGGCAGCTGAGTAGCGAGGTGCTGAAGTCAGCATCGTCCAGCATGATATTGGCGGACTTACCGCCCAGTTCCAGAAATACCTTTTTAACGGTCTCAGAGGCCCGCGCCATGATGTGCTTGCCCACAGTAGTGGAACCGGTGAAGGACACCATATCCACACGTGGGTCGCCGACCAGTTGGTCGCCGACTTCTGCCGGGTCTGAGGCGGTAATCACGTTAAACACCCCGGCGGGTATATCGGTGTGTTCCTTTATCACCCGTCCCAGCATCGTGGCAGACCAGGGGGTGTCCGGGGCGGCTTTCAAAACCAGGGTGCAGCCCGCCGCCAGCGCGGGAATGCATTTGGCGAGATTGATCTGCAGCGGTACGTTCCAGGGGGTCACCGCGGCCACCACCCCGATGGCTTCCTTTTCCACCAGGCGACGGCTGCGCTGGCCCAGGGGTTCGGCGATGCCAATATCCCGGGACCACTCAAACTTTGGCAGGTTTTCCAGGGTAAAGTCGATAAAACTGATGGGTACCTCGCACTGGGGGCCACTGCCGCCGCAGATGCCCATGGGGGCACCGGTCTCCGCGGAAATCTGTTGTTTGAATTCATCCTGCACCGCCAGCAGGCCCTCCTGTAGTTGTTGCAGGCAGTGGTGGCGAAAGGCGTGATTGGTGGACCAGTCGGTTTTATCAAAGGCCCGCCGCGCCGCCGCGATGGCTTTTTCCATATCCTCCGGGCCGGCATCGGCCACTTCCCCCATCATTTCTTCAGTCGCGGGGTTAATGTTGGGGTAGGTCTTGCCAGAGGCGGCATCGACCAGCTCGCCGTCGATAAACAATCGGGTTTCCGGATTCATGGATTCTAGGCCTTGTTCATAAATAGATTGTAGACATCCTTGCGCAAACTAGCAGTAGAGGGTAGCGAGATTCCCAGGTCGCTGGCGCTTTGCAGGGCGCAGTCGAGGTCCTTTTCGCCGAGCCTGCCGAAGGGACCAAAAAACTCCTCCATCTGTTCCTCGCTGCAGTTCTGCGCCAGCGCATTGCGGTTGCTGGCGAACTTGTACATTGACTCGTTGATGACACCGTTGGCTTTTCCCACCTCCCGCAGCACCTCCGCTGACAGGCCGCCTGCTTCTGCCAATCGGGGGGCCTCCGACATGGCCATGAACTCGGCGTAAGTGATGAGGTTGTTGCACAATTTGAGAATGATGCCAGTACCCAGCACCCCGGCATGCACTACCTTGTCGGCGGATGTTTCGAAGACAGGCGATGCCGCAGCGACAGTAGCCTCGTCGCCGCCTACCATATAACACAGGCTAGCTGCTTCGGCGCCGCTGGCCCCGCCGGTAATGGGGGCATCTATCAGCTTGATCTGTTTGGCTTGTGCATCCGCCGCCCATTTCAGGATGCCGGCCTGGGTGACGGTGCTGTGGATGGCGATGATGGTGCCGGCAGCGGCGTTTTCCAGCAGGCCGGATTCAGCGTACAGCAGGTCTTCGACCTGGCTATCGTCGCGCACGCAGATGCCGATCTGCACACAGGCCCTGGCCAGTTCTGCCGGGGATGCGCAGCCATGGGCGCCCAGTTCTACCAGTTCGTCCACCGCTGGCTGGTACACATCGTAAACATGGGCTTGATAGCTATCGCCGATCAGGTGCCTGGCCGAGGGCTTGCCGATATTGCCCAGGCCGATATAGCCGACATTGATTTTCTCCGCCATGGTTCCAGTCTCCGCTGCTCAGGGCAAAGATGATAAGTGTTGATTTCAGATAAAGTCAATAATAATTGACACTAAGACAATTAATATTTACTATTTTACTCCATGACAGCCCAGTCCCAACATCAGCCACAAAACTTACGCGGGCAGGAAGATCTCTGGTTGCGCTATCGCAGCAACCTGCCGCGGCACTGTATTGGGGTGGCCCGCTACCTGCAGAGCTCGTTGATGCATGCGTTGACGGATCAACTGGGGCACAGGCAACTGCGCCTGAACTTTGAGCCCTACCTGGTGCTTGTCGGAGAGCAGGGAGCCCGTCCGGGAGAGCTGGCTGAGTGGCTGGCCATCAGCAAACAGGCCTGCAATCAGACCATCAACCAGATTGAGGCGGCGGGCTATCTTGCCCGCACCCCGGACCCCCTGGATGGTCGCGCCCGGATAGTGGTATTGACCGAGCAAGGCCGGGAATTACTGCAGCAGGGCAGCGAATTGCTGGGCGTTATCGAAGGGGAATTCGCGCAGTTTGTCGGCGCAGCCCCACTGCAGCGACTGATTGGTTTGCTGGCACGGTTGTATCGCGGCCTGGATTTGCCAGCCTTGCGGGTGACAGGCAACGCTGCCGAAACAGGGTCAGCACTGGGCGGATTGTTGCCGAGGATATCGGATCATATGATGCAGCGCCTGATGGAATTGACCCGGGCCAAGGGCCACCCCGGGCTGAAGATGTCCTACGCCCAGGTCTTGACCCTGATCGGGCCGGAAGGCGGGCGCATCCAGCAGATGGCGCGCATCCAGGAGGTCAGCAAGCAGGCGATCGCCGCGGTGGCCAAGGAACTGCAAGCCCTGGGCTATATTCGGCGCGAAGCCGATCCCGCTGATGCTCGCCAGCTGGTATTGATACTCAGCGACCGCGGCCTGCAGTTGCTGACTGATTCAGTCGAATCGGTGGCGGAGTTGGAGCGGGAGTTACAGTCCATTGTGGGGCCGGCGGGCCTCGCCGAGATCCAGCAGTTGGTGGCTGCGCTCTACCGCGCGCTGCATCTGGAGGAAGAAATTTTTGGTGAAGTGGAGGTGTCGGCGGAACCGGATTTGCCGCAGCTGGCATCCCGTTTGACGCGACAGTTGGGGCAGGAGGGCGCTGCGGAATTGGCGCGCCTGTTGGCCCCGCAGGCAGAGGTGTTGATATGACTTACGATTGGCAGGCCGGCCTGGCGTTTTTGGCGATCCTGATCGTCGCTACCAAGGGTCTCAAATTTCTCGTGTTCAAGGTGCCAGCCCTGGAGGCCACGCGGCTTCGGAATATGGAACTGTGGGCGGAGAAACGCGCGATGGAGAAATACCCACCGGTGATGCGTGCTACCCAGAAAGCCGGCATGGTCACCAACGCGGTGTTTGTGTTCCTGGTGTGTCCATTTTTTGTCACCCTGGCGCCACAGCCGGTCTGGAAAATTCTGCTGGATCTGGCCGCGATCCTGATGTTCTACGACTTTGTCTATTACCTCACCCACCGTTTCCTGTTCCACGGCCAGGGTTATTTTCGCAAGATGCACGCCCTGCACCACCAGGCCCGGGACCCCAGCTATATTGACGCCCATTACGTGCACCCGTTGGAGACTTTCATCGGTGTGTTCCTGTTTGTGACCAGCATACCGGTGATGGCCATGTGGTTGGGGCCGTTCCACAGCGTTACCGTGGCCCTGGCCTTCCTGGTTTTTACCCAGCTCAATATCATCAACCACTGCAAGATCGAGTTGCCCTACTTCCCCTTCAGGACTTTAAGCTGGATTACCGCCCGGCACGCGGTACATCACGAGAACATGCATAAGGGAAATTACGCCACCATCACGCTGTTGTATGACAAGTTATTCCGGACCTTCTCCTGATATGTATTGACCTGCCCAACCTCAAGCGACGTGGGTTAAGCTGAGGTTGGGCAGGTCAATACATGATGTCTAGGAGTGCAGCATGAGCCAGATCGAAGATAATAAGAAAACAGTTAGCGCGTTTCTGGATGCCATGAACCGCGGCGATACCGGGGCGATCCTGGAGGCCTATACGGAGGATGGTCAGGTCTGGACCATGGGCAACACGATGATTTCCGGCAAGTACAGCAAGGAGCAGATCAAGGGCTTTGCGGACGGGATCTATGAAGCCTTCCCGCAGGGCCTGCGTTTCAACATTGTGGGTATGGTCGCGGAGGGTGACCGGGTTGCAGTGGAGGCGGAATCAGAGGGCGCTCACGCCTCCGGCGTCAACTGCAACAACCATTATCACTTCCTGTTTACCCTGCGTGACGGCAAAGTCGTGCAACTGAAAGAGTATATGGACACCGAACTTGCCACCGAGGTGATTTGCGGCGGACAGCGGCCTTAGGGCTTTTTTATCTGATTGCGGTCTGGTCTCTGTGCCAGATCCCGTCGGATCAGCTCGCACAACCTTTGTCCGCTTGACCTACAAGCTGCCGTTCAGGGTCTGCTATGCTCTAAAGGGACAGAAGCCTTAAGGGTTGTTCATCGACTCACTATAGATACTCACACCCGTTCTCGACCATACTGGTAAGAGCTGGCAGGTAGCGGTCAG
>JAPUKZ010000030.1 GCA_027295405.1 Gammaproteobacteria bacterium | reverse complement strand
AACTCACCTGGTTACGTGGCTGGCCGGAACTGAAGTGGATTTTCACCGGCGCGGCAGGTTTTGCGGCGAGCAGCCCCGAAAACCTGGAAAAATCCGGGGAATCTCCCTTGCAGGTGGCCTTGAAATATCTGGCTGCTGCCGCCATGTAGTGTACACTTTACGCGCTACAGTACACTTGATTCCGGTGTGCGTTATACTTGGGGCGAGCACCCCCAGAGAGTGCCGCGGGGTTGGCTGTGGTCGACCACCAACAACCCAGGCTAACGCTTTTTTAGGCTCGAATTGAGTCCACGAGGAGAAACAAAATGTCAAAAGGGCATACCATACAAGACCCTTACCTGAATATATTGCGTAAGGAACGTGTTCCGGTTTCCATTTATCTGGTTAACGGTATTAAATTGCAGGGCCAAATTGAGTCTTTTGACCAGTTTGTGGTGCTGCTCAAGAACACGGTGAGCCAGATGGTTTACAAGCACGCCATATCCACCGTGGTGCCTTCGCGTGTGGTGCGAATCCCCATGCAGAACCCGCCGGAGGAGGATGCCAGTGGCAGCAAGCAGAACCCGCCGGAGGAGGATGCCAGTGGCAGCCAGAGCTAACAGGCCTTACTTTATTGTTTTTTGATCGACCTGAATCGGGTGAGCGAGCGGTTCTCGTGCACCTGAATCTCTTCACCGAAGCCGATCGCGAAGATCCGCGGGAGTTTGAAGAGCTGGCCTTGTCCGCTGGCGCTGACCCCGTGGACTACGTTTTTGGGCAGCGGGATACACCCCATCCCCGCTATTTTGTGGGCACCGGCAAGCTGCAGGAGATAGCCGCGCAGGTGCGCCAGCACGAGGCTGAGCTTGTCCTGTTCAACCACTCCCTGTCCCCGGGCCAGGAGCGCAACCTGGAAAAGGCGCTGGCTTGCCGGGTCACGGATCGCACCGGCCTGATCCTTGATATTTTCGCCCAGCGCGCCCGCACCCACGAGGGTAAATTACAGGTCGAACTGGCGCAGTTGCAGTATATGTCGACACGGCTGGTGCGAGGGTGGACCCACCTGGAGCGGCAGAAGGGCGGTATCGGCCTGCGTGGCCCGGGTGAAACCCAGCTGGAGACTGATCGACGCTTGCTGCGGGTGCGTATCAAGTCAATTCGGGCGCGGCTGCGCAAGGTGGAGAAGCAGCGTGAACAGGGTCGCCGTTCCCGGCGGCGGGCAGATATACCCAGTGTTTCACTGGTGGGTTATACCAACGCCGGCAAATCGACGTTGTTTAATCGGTTGACTGAAGCGCAGGTTTATACTGCCGACCAGTTGTTCGCCACCCTGGATCCGACCCTGCGCCGACTAGAGCTGGAGGATTGCGGGCCCGTGGTAATGGCGGACACAGTGGGCTTTATTCGCCACCTGCCGCATAAGTTGGTGGATGCGTTCCGGGCGACGTTGGAGGAGACTTGTAGCGCCGATCTGTTGCTGCACGTCGTCGATGCCGCGGGCGACGAACGGCATGACAATATGCAGCAAGTAGAAGCAGTGCTGGAAGAGATCGGTGCGCTGGAGTTGCCGAGACTGGAGGTTTATAACAAGCTGGATCTGTTGGAGCAGCAGCCGCGCATTGATCGCGATAGTGAAGGGCGGCCGCTGCGGGTGTGGTTATCGGCCCAGAGCGGCGCTGGTTGTGAGCTGCTGCTGCAGGCTATGGCCGAACTTCTGGGTGGTGAGCTGGTGCAGCACCGGGTCAATCTGGCGCCGGAACAGGGTCGTTTGCGGGCCCGCCTGTACCAGTTTGGGGTGGTCTTGCAGGAAGACCTGGTTGGCGATGGGTTTACCCAGTTGCAGGTTCGCCTGCCCTGTTCGGATTGGGAGCGGCTGCTGGCGGCGGAAGGCATCAGCGAAGACAGTGTGCTGCTGCCTTCCGAATTTGATAGCGGCTACAGGGCGCAGGCCTGAGCCGGATGCAGTACACTTAGCTGCCGCCCTTGTCTGATGGGGCGGTGGGTGTTTGAAAACAGGGCGGTGGTGCCCGTGAAAGGAGAGTTATATGGCTTGGAATGAGCCGGGAGGCAACGACAATAAGCCTCGCGATCCGTGGGGTGGTAAAGATAAGGGTCCACCCGACCTGGACGAGGCCTTGCGCAAGTTACAGGAAAAGCTGGGTAGTCTATTTGGCGGCGGCGGTTCAGGTAGCTCTGGCGGTGGCCCCCGCGTGGCTGTGTCGGGGGGCTTGTTGCTCATTTTGATACTGGTGGCGTTGCTTATCTGGGCGTTCATGGGCTTATATGCGGTCGATCAGCAGGAGCGCGGCGTGGTGCTGCGCTTAGGAAAATATCACGAGACCGTGCAGCCCGGTCTGCATTGGAACCCGCCCCTGATCGATGATGTCACCCTGGTCAATGTCACCCGGGTGAATAATGCGACTCACCGGGAACAGATGCTCACCGAAGACGAAAATATCGTTGAGGTAAATCTCTCTGTTCAGTACCTGATCTATAACGCTGAGGATTTTGTACTGAAGGTGCGCGATCCCGAGCGCAGCCTGATGCATGCCACTGAGAGCGCTCTGCGCCACGTGGTTGGCGGCAGCGCCATGGATTACGTGTTGACCGACGGTCGTGTCCAGCTGGCGATTGATGTACAGGAACGACTGCAGCGCTATCTCGACTATTACCAGACCGGTATCCATATATCCAAAGTCAATATTGACGACGCCAAGCCACCGGCCGAGGTGCAGGAGGCCTTCGACGACGTGATCAAGGCGCGCGAGGATGAAGAACGGCTGAAAAACGAGGCCCAGGCCTACGCCAACGGCATTATCCCCGAGGCTCGCGGTGGGGCCCAGCGCCAGATTGAGGAGGCCAACGCCTACAAGGAACGGGTGATTGCCGAGGCGGAGGGCGAGGCTGATCGTTTTACCAAGATACTGGCAGAATATCACAAGGCCCCGGAGGTTACCCGCCAGCGCCTGTATATCGATGCGGTGCAAGAGGTGCTGAGCAACTCCACCAAGGTGTTGGTGGACGTGGATGGAGGCAATAATATTTTGTACCTGCCGCTGGACAAGATCGTCACTGAGAGCAAGCTGGGGTTGGGGCTCGCAGATGGTGGCGGGGTGGATATTCGTGAGTTGACCAATCGGGTGGTCGAGCAATTGCGGCGGGACAATGCCGGCCGCACCACGACCCGGGGAGGGCGCTAGAATGAACGGCAAGAGATTGTTTGCACTGCTGGTAGCCGTATTGGCGGTGATGTTGGTGTCCAATTCCCTGTACATTGTCAAGGAAACGGAGCGCGCGGTACTGCTGCGTTTTGGGGAAGTGGTCAATCCGGATGTCAAGCCCGGTCTGCACGCCAAGATTCCCTTCGTTAACAATGTGCGTTGGTTTGATGGCCGGGTACTCACGGTGGACGCGCTGCCGGAACGGTTCCTGACCCTGGAGAAGAAAGCCGTGGTGGTGGATTCTTTCGCCAAGTGGAAGGTGTCCGATGTGAAGACCTACTACACCGCCACCGGTGGTGACGAAAACCGCGCCCAGGCACTGTTGGCCCAACGCATTAACGACGGGCTGCGCAACGAGGTGGCGGTGCGCACCCTGCACGAGGTGGTCTCCGGCGAACGCGATCAGTTGATGACCGACCTGACCGCAAAACTCAATGAGTTCGCCCACCAGGAGCTGGGAATTGAAGTGGTGGACGTGCGGGTCAAGCAGATTGACCTGCCCCCGGCGGTGAGTCAGTCGGTGTACCTGCGCATGAACGCCGAACGGGAAAAAGAGGCCCGGGAATTGCGTGCGCAGGGTCGGGAGCTGGCCGAGGGAATACGCGCATTTGCGGACCGTGAGGTGACGATCATAACAGCCGGTGCCTATCGCGAGTCAGAGCAGATTCGGGGTGACGGTGACGCCAAAGCGGCCTCCACCTACGCCGAGGCGTTCAACCGGGACAAGGAATTCTATGCTTTTACTCGCAGTTTGCGCGCCTACCAGGATGCGTTCCAATCCAAGGGCGATATCATGCTGGTGGAACCCGACAGTAACTTTTTCCGTTACCTGAAAGACCCCAAAGGCGGCCGCTAGGAGCACTCGGCAGCGCTAAAATAGTGCTGCGAATACCCCTGCGGGTTGTGATAGAATTCTCAAACCGTGAGGTTCCGCGTTTGACTGCAAGCGCCGGGATCCACGGTTTTTTTGTGCGCGCAATCTGGTGTACTGTTTCATACTAAATGCGCATACCAGAGCCCTACCCATGCGCCACAGCCGCGTCGCCTAAGAGCGCCTGCGTTGGTGCCACTCTTGACAAGGGCGCCACCATTGCCTGCGAGCGGCGTCGGAGTGCCGCATCACATGCTGTGGCGCAAGGGTGGGGCTCTGGTATGCGCATTTAGAATGAAACAGTACACTATGGAGGCGAGCTCGGCGATGGACGTGTGGCACCAACTGGCAGTGGCGGTTGCCATGGTCTTCATTCTGGAGGGGATTATTCCATTTGTTGCCCCGGGGCGTTGGCAAAATCTGGTGCGGGTGATGGCCGAACTCGACAACCGCACCATGCGTGCCATGGGCCTGTTCAGCATGCTGTTCGGCTTGGCCTTGCTGTACCTGGTGAACTGAAACCCCAACAGATGGGTACTCAATCAACATGATATTCAGGGAGTCGGTGTTCTCGTGACCACACATGACCGCTGGTTACTGCCAGACGGGATAGAAGAGCTATTGCCTGTTGCGGCTGCCAAAGTCGAGCAGCTGCGCCGGCAGCTGCTGGATTTGTACGGCAGTTGGGGTTACCAACTGGTTATACCACCGCTGGTGGAATTCACCGAGTCACTGTTGATCGGCCTCGGCAGCGATATCGAACTGCTCACCTTCAGGGTCACCGACCAGATCAGTGGTCGCAGTATGGGGATACGCGCGGATATTACCCCGCAGGTCGCGCGCATAGACGCCCACAGCCTGGCTCAGGAGGGCGTCAGTCGCCTCTGTTATGCGGGCGAGGTACTGCACACCCGGCAGACCTCCCTGCTGGCATCGCGTTCACCGATCAAGCTGGGTGCGGAACTCTACGGTGACCCGAGTCTGCAGGCGGATCTGGAAGTCATCTCGTTGATGTTGGAAACCATGACCACCGCGGGGGTGCCGAGGGTGATTCTGGACCTGGGCCACGTGGGAATCTACCGGGCTTTGCTGCATGGCAGCGGTCTGGATGAGGCACAGGAACAAGCGGTATTCGATGCCCTGCAGCGCAAGTCCCTGCCGGATCTCGGGGACGCCCTGCAGGCGGTAAGCAATCAGCAGCGGCGCCAGCAAATTCTTGAACTGGCGGGCATGCACGGTGATGAAACGGTACTGCAGAATATCCCCTATGCGGATGCCGCCGTGGCCGAATTGCGGGAAGTCAGTGGGGCGATCGCGCGACGCTATCCCGCGGTCGAGATCTACTTCGATCTGGGTGAGTTGCGTGGCTATCACTATCACACCGGGCTGGTATTTGCGGCTTATGTGCCAGGTCACGGGCAGGCTGTGGCTAACGGCGGTCGCTACGACGACGTGGGCCAGGTGTTTGGTCGGGCGCGCCCCGCTACCGGTTTCAATACTGACCTGAAAGCTTTGCTGGAAATACTGGCCGGGTCACTGGCTGTACCGGAAACCGTCGCTATCAGCGCACCCGCGCAGGGCGATGCCGCGCTGTGGGAGCTGGTTGCTGAACTGCGCGCTGGCGGTGAAGTTGTGATAAGCAGTTCGTCCGGAGAAATAGATCCCCGCTGTGATCGCCAGTTGCGGTCACGGGAGGGGAAATGGAAAGTTGAAAAATGTTAGCAGGTGCACGCAATGAGTAAGAATGTGGTGGTTCTAGGCACCCAATGGGGTGATGAGGGCAAGGGCAAGATAGTCGACTTGCTGACGGAACGGGCGCAGGTGGTGGTGCGTTTCCAGGGTGGGCACAACGCCGGCCATACCCTGGTCATCGAAGGTAAAAAAACGGTTCTGCATCTGGTTCCCTCCGGCGTCTTGCGCCCGGAAATTATGTGCCTGATTGGTAATGGGGTGGTGTTGTCACCGGTCGCGCTGATGGAAGAAATTGCCGAGTTGGAAGCCCGGCAGGTGCCGGTACGGGGGCGGCTGCGCATCAGCCCGGCCTGTCCCTTGATTCTTCCCTATCACGTGGCGCTGGATCAGGCGCGAGAATTGCGTCGTGGCAAAGCCAGGATTGGCACCACCGGTCGCGGCATAGGTCCCGCTTACGAAGACAAGGTGGCGCGCAGGGGCGTGCGTCTGGGCGATTTGTTCGACGCCGCGCGCTTTGAAGAAAAGCTGGCCTGCGTCATGGAATACCACAACTTCATGCTGGCCAATTACTACCAGGTGGAAGAGGTAGACTTTCAGGCCACTCTGGATGAGGCCCTGATCATGGCGGAGCAGCTGCGGCCCATGGTTGCGGACGTCACCGGCCTGCTGCATAAGTACCGGATCGAGGGTGCCAATATCATGTTCGAGGGTGCGCAGGGTTCGCTGCTGGACATCGATCACGGCACTTATCCCTATGTAACCTCATCCAATACCACCGCCGGGGGTACGGCCATCGGCAGTGGTTTTGGTCCTCTGTACCTCGACTACGTGTTGGGGATTACCAAGGCCTATACCACCCGGGTGGGGTCGGGACCGTTCCCGACCGAACTGTTCGACAGTACCGGTGAGCACCTGGCATCGCGCGGCCACGAATTCGGCGCCACCACGGGTCGACCCCGCCGCTGTGGCTGGATCGATGCGGTGGCATTGCGCAATGCCGTGCAAATCAACAGTGTGTCCGGCTTGTGCCTGACCAAACTGGACGTGCTGGATGGCCTGGAGACAATACGGATTTGTGTTGGCTATCGGGACGCTTCCAACAATCTCGTCGCCAACCCGATGGACAGCGATGATTATGTCGGGCTGCAGCCGGAGTATGAAGATGTGGCTGGCTGGAGTGAATCTACTTCGGGCGTACACCAGTTGGAAGATTTACCCGTCAACGCCCGCGCTTATATCAAGCGCATTGAGAGGGAGGTGGGAGCGCCCATTGACATCATTTCCACCGGGCCGGATCGGGTCGAAACCATCATTCTGCGTCATCCCTACAGTGCCTGATCGCGCGCAAGTACC
Organism: Gammaproteobacteria bacterium; assembly: GCA_027295405.1. Taxonomy (GTDB): domain Bacteria; phylum Pseudomonadota; class Gammaproteobacteria; order Pseudomonadales; family Halieaceae; genus JAPUKZ01. The sequence goes on along the minus strand of JAPUKZ010000030.1, from coordinate 1,817 downwards.
GGGGGTAGCCCGCTGAACGTGCGAACTGGACTGGGCAGGTGCCAATCCATACGGGCCGGCGTGCTGGCATGTCTGTTCTTGTGCGGGTGGGCGGCTGGCGGAGCCGTGGCCGATGAGTTCACGATCGAGAACCTGGATCGGCCGTTGCCTATCGCTGGCGCCTGGCGTTTCCAGATCGGCGATAATATGGCCTGGGCGGATCCCGGCTACGATGACCTGGGTTGGCCCAGTGTACTGGTACCGCGGGATTTACGGGTGCAGGGTTACGAAGATTACACGGGCATGGCCTGGTATCGCTTCAGCCTGAAGTTTGATCTGGACAACGAGCAGTTACGGCCGGATCTGGATCACCTGGGAATCACCCTGGGCAAGATCCACAGCGCTTACGAGTTGTATGCCGGTGGCGTATTGTTGGGCGGTGTGGGCAAGCTGCCGCCAAATCCGGAGATGGTATACGACCGCTACCACACTTTTCCAATCCCGCGCGCCGCTCTGGATGAGGAAGGGCGTGTCAACCTGGCGGTGCGCGTCTGGCGCCATCAACTGCGTTATGGCAAGTCTTCCGCCGGCGCTTTCGAAGGGCCATTCCTGGTCGGCACGGTCTTTGACCTCACTAGCGCCAAGGGTTTTGACCAGTTGTCCCTACTGGTTTTGTCCAGCCTCTATCTGGTATTTGGTATTTATCACCTGTACCTGTATCGCCGCAACCCCCAGTTGCGCCAGTACCTGTGGTTTGGTCTGCTGACGGTTGGCTTTGGTCTTTATGCATTCCTGGTCAGCCAGTGGAAGCACTTTCTGGAGGTGCCATTTTTACTGCTGAAAAAGATCGAGTACGGGGTGCTTTACACCATGCCCGCCGTCGGGATGGAGATGATTTGGTCGCTGTTGGGTTTTCGACCGCAGCGTTGGGCACGCCTGTATCAATTATCCTTTCCAGTGCTGGCCGCAGTGGCCGTGTTGGTTCCGGGTTATTCAATTCTCTTCCTTACTTTGACGCCGTGGCAGGTCTGGGCGCTGCCGGGGATGTTAGCCGTGCTGGTACAGATCATCTGGTACTCACAGGGGTATCCCAGCCCGGCGCGCACTGAGGCACGCACCGTCTTGATCGGCACGGTCATCTTCGTACTCACTGCCATGAACGACATTCTGGTCGAGCAGGGCCTGCTGGAAATGCCTCGCCTGGTTCCCCTGGGTTTTGCAGCCGTGCTTATTTCCATGGCGGTGTCCCTGGCCAATCGCTTCACCCTGATGTTCTCCAACCTTGAGGCCCGGGTCAATGAACGCACCCAGGAGTTGATCGAGGCCAATGTGCGCCTGCGTGAAGCCGCCCGTGGCGACGTCCTCACCGGCCTGCTCAACCGCCGCGGTTTTTCCGAACGGGCCGATGAAGAGATGGTCCGGGCCCGGCGCAATCGGTGCGGATTTGTGCTGGTTATGGCGGATATTGACCGCTTCAAGGCTTTCAATGACAAGTTTGGCCACGCCTGTGGGGATTTTGTGTTGGAGCAGGTGGCCGGATTGTTGCGCGAACAACTGCGGGATGTGGACGTTATTGCCCGCTGGGGCGGCGAGGAGTTCATTCTGCTGCTGCCTGAGACCTCCCTGCAAGGGGGAGCTGTTGTGGCAGAAAAGCTGCGCGCGAGCGTGGCTACCCACCGCTTCGAGTATGAAGACCGGGAACTGCACCTGACCCTGACTTTCGGGGTGGCAGAGTTTTATGGTGAGATGGAATTCGATGATTGTCTGGCGCTGGCGGACAGGGCCCTATACTGCGGCAAGACCGCGGGTCGCAATGTGGTGGAAGTTGAGCGTGAGCG
>JAPUKZ010000003.1 GCA_027295405.1 Gammaproteobacteria bacterium | reverse complement strand
GGTACTCCAGCACTTCTGCCACGGTGGGTCGGGACAAGAGGCCCCGCTGGTGTCGGGGAAACGGCTCGCCCACACCCTGGTAGTAAGAGTTGAATAAAACTTCGTATTGCTCGTTGGGAGATTGGTAGCCACTCAGGAATGCTTGCAGCAGGAAAGTCTCAAAAAACCAGCTGGTATGGGCCAGATGCCACTTGGGCGGGCTGGTAAAAGGCGCTGCCTGTATACCGTAGTCCTCGATGGCAAGAGTTTCACAGAATTGCACCGAGAGGGTTCGGGTCGCGATAAAGAACTCTGGCAGGGAGTCAGTTTTGGCCCGCATCAGTTCCTCAGCCGGGTTTCTCTTTTCCTGAAGAATAGCATTTTTTACTGCCCCTACCACGCTGTCTGCGTCAGTTCAGCAGGTGTCGAGGCACGATCAGTCTCTCGATGCCCTCGAAAATAAGCTCAGCGACTATGGCCAGCATCGCTGCGGGGATCGCACCTTCCAGTATCAGCGCGTGATCGTTCAAAGTGAGTCCGCTAATGATTGGTTCGCCGAGACCACCGGCACCCACGAAAGCCGCCAGTGTGGCCGTGCCGATGCTGATGATCGCCGCGGTTTTGATACCTGCCAGGATCATCGGGATGGCCAGCGGCAGCTCTATTTTTCGCAACTGTTGCCCCGGTGTCAGCCCCATGCCGGCCGCCACCTGCTTCAGCAAAGGGTCGACGCCGAAAATTCCGGTCAGGGTATTGCGCACGATGGGCAGCAATGAGTACAGGAACAGGGCGATAATAGCGGGCAACTCACCGAGACCGAACACCGGAATCAGCAGTGCCAGCAGTGCCAGTGCAGGAATGGTCTGGATCAATCCGGTGGTATAGAGTATGCCGCGGGCTATGCCCTGGTGTTGAAACAGCAGAAGGGCAGTGGGTATGGCAACGAGGCAGGCAAACAACAACGCCAGCCCAGTCAATTTCAGATGCACCAGTGTGTTGCGCCAAATTCGCTGGCTCAGGGTTGGAGCGAACTGGGGCTCACTGACCGAGTGTACCCCGGTACCGGGTAAAAGTTGCTGTTGCTGCAGATAGCGATTGGCAACCTGGGCCGGACGCAACTGCTCGCCGCTGATGCTGGCATTCAATCTGCGCATGGTTTGCTCATCTATCTTACCGGCAAGGCGGACCAGGATGGCGCGCGCGTTCTCCGCCAAATCACTGCGTGCCAGCAGCACCGCGTCATAGCGCGGGAAAAATTGCCGGTCGTCCTCTAACAGTGTCAGCGAAAAAGCGTCCAGCTCACCGTCGGTGGTGTAGGCGTCGGTAATATCCAGTTGGCCGGACGCTACGGCGGCGTAGGCCAGGGCATGTTCCAGGCCGCTAGCCCGCTGCGGCAGCTGATAAGCCTTTTGCAGTGCCAGCCAGCCATCGGCGCGATTCAAAAATTCCAGTGAAAAGCCCGGGCGCAGGGTGGGCCAGTTGGCGAGTTCGCTGATCTTGCTGATGTTATTGGCCTCCGCCAGTATCTGCGAGATAGCAATCGCATAGCTGTTGTTAAAGCCAAATGCCGGTAGTAGCTGCAGCTGTTTTTGGGCCAGCGCCTGAACCAGATCCCGACTCGATAAACGGTCCTGCTGCAGGATCACCTGGCTAATCGTTCCGGTGTATTCAGGGTAGAGATCGATTGCGCCCTCCTGCAGGGCCTGGTAGGCGATCAGGGTGCCACCGAGACCAAGTTTGCGCTCTATGCGGTAGCCCTCGCTCTCCAGTAATTGGGCTGCCATCTCGGCCAGGATGTGGCTCTCGGTAAAAGCCTTCGAACCGATGCGGACGGTTGGTTGCAGGTCCAGATTCGCCGGGGCAGCCTGCTGAGCCACCAGGCTGCCGCCCGCAAGCAACGCCAGGGGCACCAGGAATAGCGGCAAGTGGCGTCTCAAGTTCATGCGCCGGCGCCTGCCATCAATGACAGCAGCAGTCGATTGGGCTCCTGCCCGGGGTATTGTTCCAGCAAGCGGGTTTTGCTGATTGCCTGTACGACCCGACCGGCCTCCATTATTACGATTTCATCAGCCAGCAGCAGGGCTTCCTGCATATCGTGGGTGACTAGTACCGTGGTCACGGGTTCAGCCTCATGCAATGCCAGCAATTGCTCCTGAATATCCATGCGGGTGAGGGGGTCAATTGCGGCAAAGGGTTCATCCAGTAGTAGCAGCTCCGGGCTGAGCATCATGGCCCGGCACAGACCGACCCGCTGCTGCTGGCCACCACTGAGTTGATGGGGATATTTTGCCAGGTGTGATTGTTGCAACTGGGTTAGCGTCAGCAACTGCTCCAGTCGCTGGTCGATAGCTGGCTTTGACCAGTTCTCGAGCTCCGCCAGCAGGCTGATATTGGCTCTTACCGTCAAGTGCGGGAACAGTCCGGTACCCTGCACCGCATAACCTATGCGCTTGCGCAGGGCCGGCAGCGAAGCGTAGTCCAGCGCCTGTTGGAAAACCATGACTTCACCGCTGTCGGGGCGCGTCAGGCCGTTACACATGCGCAGCAGGGTCGATTTGCCGCAGCCGCTGCGGCCGATGATGGCAGTAATGCAGTTCGGTGTGAACGCGAGGCTGACATCCTCCAGTGCAACCAGCTCACCATAGGCCTTGCAGACTGAACTAAGGGACAGGCTTGTCATGGAACGGTTCGAACATGGCGTGTTGAGCGCTAGACCCGGGTCTCAGGATGATAACAACAGTCGGCGTTGTTCGCTCCTTTCGTATTCCTGGTGGCGATCTCAAGACCTTTCAGAAGGTATTTGCCCTGGGGCTGTTATTTATTGCGGGTAGTGGTTTGTGGCTGGGGTTGTCGGCCTCGGGGTTGCGGCGTCGAATCCTGATCACCAGCCTGCTGGCTGGTACCGCCCTGTTTCTGGCGCTGGTGCTGGGCGGAGAATTCGGATTTACTCAACCGCCAATCCACAGCTATTATTGTCAGAGGTTGTATCGTTCAGCTGGTCTTACCGTGAGGGGAAGCCAACATGCGCTGTGAGTCAACAATACCACTGCTGCTGGCGCTGGCGCTGATGTCGGTGGGTGCGAGCGCGGACAATGCAAATAACTACATCAATCCCGAACGTACCCTGCCCACCCCCTACGGACTGAAAATTGTCCACAGTAGTGATGTCCGCATTGCTGGTCATCTGGGTGAGCGTCCAGTAGCCGGCATGTCCCTGGGGCTGTACCCGGAATTCGAAGAAGGAGAGCTACCAATAGCCGGCTTGTCCCTGGCGCGCTACCTGGAAACCATAGAAGCGGCGGAAGATTCTGGCGGTGCCTATTCTGCGGACCTGGCTGAACCCCTGGCGGGGATGGGGCATGCCTACCAGGCGGAGGACAAGCATCCACAAGCCATGGATTTCTTCCGCCGCGCACTGCACCTGTCCCGGATTAACGAGGGCTTGTACTCCGCCAATCAGCTGCCAGTTCTGGCGGGTATGATTAACAGCCAGATGGCCATGGGCCAATTGTCCAGCGTCGATGAAAATCAGGAGTACCGCTTCCGGGTACAACGCCATGTCTACGAGGCCG
>JAPUKZ010000299.1 GCA_027295405.1 Gammaproteobacteria bacterium | reverse complement strand
GCGAATTATGAAAAGTTATTCAGCTGAGTACCTGAGTGCGTATTGGATGCCCTACACGGGCAACCGGGATTTCAAAAAGAAACCGCGTATGATTGTTGGCGCCAAGGGCAGTTATCTGATTGATGATAATGGGCGGAGTATCTTCGATGGCCTGTCCGGGTTGTGGACCTGTGGAGCGGGCCACGGTCGACCCGAGATTACCGAGGCGGTCAGCAAGCAAATTGCAAAGCTGGATTTCGGGCCGTCTTTCCAATACGGGCACCCGCTTGCATTCGAGTTGGCCAGCCGCCTTGTGGCACTGGCCCCCGGCGAGCTGAATCATGTGTTCTATACCAATTCAGGGTCCGAGTCCGCCGATACAGCCACCAAAATTGCCCGTGCCTACTGGCGACAAAGTGGCCAGCCGACCAAAACCAAGATCATTGGCAGGGAAAAAGGCTACCACGGCGCCAGCTGGGGCGGCATCAGTTTCGGTGGCATAGGCGCCAATCGCAAGCTGTGGGGTTTGGGCCTGGATTCCGACCATCTTTCCCATACCCAGCTCAAGGACAACTCGTTCTGCGCCGGTATGCCATCACAGGGTGCGGAGCTGGCGGAGGAACTGGAGGACCTGGTGGCATTGCACGACGCCTCCAATATTGCCGCTGTTATCGTCGAGCCTGTTGCGGGTTCGGCCGGGGTAATTCCGCCTCCTGAGGGCTATCTGCAACGACTGCGGGAGATCTGCGACAAGCACGATATCCTGCTGATTTTTGATGAGGTAATTACCGCCTTTGGTCGCTTTGGCTCCATGTTTGGTGCCCAGGAATTCGGCGTGGTGCCGGACATTCTCAATACCGCCAAACAGCTAACCAACGGCACCGTTCCCATGGGGGCGGTACTCGTCAAAAGTGCGATATACGATGCCTTTATGGATGCAGGCGGCCCCGAATACAATATTGAATTACCCCACGGCTATACCTACTCGGGGCACCCGGTGGCGTGCGCCGCCGCCATGGCTTCTCTGGATATCCTGGAGAACGACGGTCTGGTAGAAAGGGTTAAAGAGATGTCTCCGATCTTTGCGCAAGCGATACACAGTCTCAAGGGGACACAATATATCAATGATATCCGCAGTTACGGTTTCGCCGCGGGTTTGACCATCGAGTCCTACCCGGGCGAGCCTGGCCGTCGCCCCTATGAAATAGCAATGAAATGCTGGGATAAGGGGTTTTACGTCAGATACGGCGGTGACACCATCCAGTTGGGACTTCCTTTCATCACAGAGCGTGAAGAAATGGATGCCGTCTGCAATGCCCTGGCTGAATCTATTGGAGAATTGGATTGATTCGAAGCCTGGGTCTCTAATCGCACTTTTTATGGAACCTGGCAAAAAGAGTTAAGAGTGGGAGTTACCTTATGAGCACATTGAATATCAACGAAGATCGCCTGTGGTCCAGCTTGATGGAAATGGCAAAAATTGGCGCCACCGAGAAGGGGGGGTGCGCGCGTCTGGCCCTGACCGACCTCGACAAACAGGCACGAAAGCTCTTTATCCAATGGTGTGAAGCAGCGGGCTGCAGCGTGAGCGTCGACCAGGTTGGCAATATCTTCGCCAGGCGCCCCGGGAAAAATATGGACCTGCCGCCGGTAGGTACGGGCAGCCATCTGGATACCCAACCCACCGGCGGCAAGTTTGACGGGGTTTTCGGGGTGCTGGCAGGGCTGGAAGTACTGCGCACCTTGCAGGATCACAATATCGAAACGGAGGCGACTGTCGAGGTTTCGGTGTGGACCAATGAAGAAGGTTCCCGCTTTGCGCCTGCGATGATGGGCTCCGGCGTGGTATCCGGCCGATTGGAACTGGATGTTGTTCTGGCAACAGAGGATGTCAACGGCCTCAGCTTTGGTGATGAACTGAGGCGCATCGGTTTTGCCGGTGACGTTCCCGCCTCTGGTCGTGCCTACACCGCGTTTTTTGAGACCCACATTGAGCAGGGTCCCTATCTTGAGAATGAGAACAAGGCCATCGGTGTGGTCACCAAGGGCCAGGGCCAGCGTTGGTATGATGTCATCATCACCGGCCGTGAATCACATGCGGGCACGACGCCCATGCACCTGCGCAAAGACGCCCTGGCGGCAGCCTCCCATCTGGTGCTGGAGGTGCAAAAGATTGCCAACGGCAACCAGCCGGCATGTGGCACGGTAGGCTGTATGCAGGTGTTTCCCAACTCGCGCAATACCATTCCCGGCCAGATCTCGATGGGTGTGGATCTGCGCCATCCTGATGACGAAATACTCAGCAAGATGGATGGTGAGTTGCGGGCCTATCTGGACGAATTGCCGCAAATCGCCGATGTCGAGGTCTCGCTGGATCCTTATTGGTATTACGCTCCGATCGACTTTGACGCTGGTTGTAGAGCGGCGGTTAGAGACGGTGCCGAGGCGCATGGTTACAGTTATATGGAAATTATTGCCGGCGCTGGTCACGATGCCTGCTACGTGGCTGACTTTGCGCCTACCAGTATGATTTTTACCCCGTGCAAGGACGGCATCAGTCACAATGAAATTGAAAGTACCAGCAAGGAAGAATGCGCTGCGGGCTGCAATGTGCTGCTCCACGCCATGATGACAATGGCGCGTGGATCTGACAGCGAGTAGATCTGCGCCACCGTTGCGCACTGGTTGTAGCTCACGGCTTGAGGCTTTACAATTTTTGCGTGCTACCTGGCTTCGCGCCCCGGCTTTCGCACAGGTTTATCCTGGAGGGTAAGACAATTACCAACAAAAAGGCTGAAATCCGCGAAATATACACCGGACGCATTATCGCCGCGGCAGAAGAAGTGTTTGCCCTTAAGGGTTTCAAGGGTGCTACAACGCAAGAGATCGCCGATCGAGCGGGTCTGCCGAAGGCAAACGTACACTATTATTTCAAGACCAAAGAAATTCTCTACAACGCTGTGCTGGAAGATGTCGTGGTGGTATGGAAGAAGGATGCGGATGCCTTTGATCAATCGAAAGATCCCACTGTCGCCCTCACTGAATACATCAAGAGCAAAATGTTTCATTCCTTCACGCGGCCTTCTGGCTCAAAAGTGTGGGCGAATGAAATCATTCATGGGGCTCCTGTGCTGGGTGATGAGAAGCTCGGTAAATTCCTGAATATCTGGGAGAAAAGGAAAACCATCCAAATCAGAAGATGGATCAAGCATGGAAAAATACTCCCGGTTGATCCCCACTATTTGTTATTTATGATTTGGGCGACCACCCAGCATTATGCGGATTTCGAGCACCAGATCAGCGTGCTCAACGGGAAAAAAGCCCTAAGTAAAGATCAGCAGGAACAGGCCACCAAGAATGTGATAGGTATTATTCTTCGCGGTATAGGCCTGGAATCGGAAGTCTGACTGGCTACAGTTGATCTCTCAGGCCCTGGCCTGTAGCAGATACAGTCCGGCCAGTAGCAAGACACAGCCGCTAGTTCTTGATAAACCCATGGTCTTCACCGGCGTATTAAACCAGCCGAAGTGGTCGGCGCTAATGGATAGCAGCATCTGGCCGACAAATATTGCGAGGACCGCGTTGGCTACGCCGATACGGGGTATGAGAACCAGCACTGTGGTTACATAGATAATCCCCAGTAAACCGCCCGTGTACAGATACCAGGGTATTTCGCCCAAGGCCTGGCCGGCGGGGACTTTGATGCCAAATAAGAACATTAGAATCACCAGGCACAAGATGCCAACGGAGAACTGGATGAAACTGGCCTGGAGAGGATGGGATAGTGCCTTGCCCAGCTGAGCATTCACCATGCCCTGCAGTGCCAACAGTCCACCAACAACGAGGGCAATGAGTATCAGTAGCTGGGGCTTCACAATGAGACTCCTCTAACGCGTTCGATTGACCCCGGAAAGTCTTGCTGTCGCCAAGATTTCCGGGGTCACAGTCCGACCGTAGGCTACCATCCCGGTGTAGACTCAGGAGAAGTTTGGAATCACGTTCTCGGCATACTCCGCAATGATCTGCTCCTCCTGTCCGTTATCCAGATAGATATTGAACTGGGTGACACCGCAATCCTCCAACGCCCGTATTTTGGCAATATGGTCCTCAGCCTGCCCCAGCACACAAAAACTTTCGACGATCTCCGGAGTGATAAAATCCAGATACGGATTGCTGCTCTGGCCGTGCTTGGAGTAGTCGTAACCACGGCGATTTTCGATATAGGACGTCAGGCTCTCAGGTACCAGCCCGCTGTCAGTGCCGTACTTCTCAACAATATCAGCCACGTGATTGCCGACCATAGCGGGAAACCACTTGGTTTTTTCTATGCACAGGTCTTTATCGCCGAAGTAGGCGGGTGCTGCCGCCATGACCTGATAATTGGACATGTCTCTCCCGGCTGCTTCTCCAGCGCTGATGGCTTGATCGGCAAACCACTTGCACAGCGACGGATCCGCGATTTGCAGAATGACACCATCGCCTATTTCACCGGCAGTCTTCAGCGCCTTGGGGCCGTAAGCGCCAATCCAGACGGGCAATTCATAACCGTTTGCCCAGGGGAACTTCACCGGCTCAGGGCAGTCGCCATAGGAGACTTCCTCGCCCCGGACCATGGCCTTGACCTTATGGGTGAACTCGGTTAAACGGGCCAGCGTGGCGGGCTTTTTCCCCATCACCCGTACCGAGCTGTCGCCGCGACCCAGGCCCATATCAATACGGCCACCACTTTGCAGCGCCAGGCTACCAAAAAGGCTGGCTGTTAGTGACCAATCCCGGGCCAGGGGGTTGGTGACACAGGGGCCGAAGCGCATTTTGGTGGTGTGTTCCATGCACATAGCTATCGCGGGGTAGCACTCTCGCCACAAAATGTGAGAGTCGTAGAACCAGCAGTGGGTGAAGCCGCCCGCTTCGGCCTGTCTCACCAGATAGCGGGCCCGCTCAGGGCTGACAAAGCCTTTAAAACAAATCGCAAAATCCATAGTAGTACTCCTTAACTAGGGGTTAGGTTGTTAAACTTCGTTACCTGATTACGGGTTGTGGTTTGTTAGCCGCGGCTGTTTTTTGCAGGACTTCGTAAACCGGCGGGTAGGCGGGGCGTTCTATGTAACGGCCGGCGCCCTTTACCGCGTTGAGCTGGCCGTCTTTCCACACCAGCTTGCCGCGGGAGATGGTGTGGCTGGGAATACCCTTGACCGTCTTGCCCTCAAAGATATTGAAATCGACGGTGGAATGGTGGGTGCTGGCAGAAATCGTGCGCGTTCCCTCGGGGTCCCAGA
>JAPUKZ010000298.1 GCA_027295405.1 Gammaproteobacteria bacterium | reverse complement strand
GAGGTGCCGGAGCAGGTGTTCCTGCGGCAATCACTGGGTGAGCAGGGCTGGCAGGAGTACACCTGGGCAGAGGTGGCTGATCGCGTGCGGCGCCTGGCCAACTTCATCGCTGAGCAGGGCTTGCCCGTGGGCAGCCACATTGCGCTCTGGTCATCCAATACGGTTGACTGGGTGGTGGTCGATCTGGCAATCCAACTCAGTGGCCACGTGAGTGTGCCATTGTATCCTGGCCAGGATTGCGAGAGTGCCCGCTATATACTGGATCACGCCCAGGCCAAACTGATATTCCTGGGCGAGTTCGATCAGCAGGCCAATGCCGCGACGGTGTTGGGCGAGGACATACCCAGCGTGGCCATACGCGGCTGCTCGGTGGCCTGTGATCATGAACTGGAAAAGCTGCTTGCCAGCACCGCGCCTTTCGAGTCATCCCCCATCCACGACCCCACAGCGCTACTCACCATTGTTTACTCCTCCGGCACCACCGGCCACCCCAAGGGCGTCATGCTCACCCATGAAACACCCAAGGTGGGCGCCACCCTGTTGGGCAAGTGGCTGGACACCGCGGGCGCCGATTTTACCGGGGAGCGCGGCCGCTTGTTCTCCTTCCTGCCCATGTCCCATGTGGCGGAAAGGATGGTGGTGGAAATGGCCGGTATCTACACCAATTCCTCAATCTCCTTCTCAGCGGGGCTGGATACTTTTGCCGCTGAGTTGAGATCCGTACAACCCACCATGTTTTTTGCCGTGCCGCGCTTGTGGGCGAAATTCAAGGCCGGCGTTGATGCACTGATTCCACCAGAGGCACAGGCCGAACTTGGAGAAGCAGAAAAGAAAATGATCCGTCAGCAGCTGGGTCTGGATGCGGCCCGCTGCGTGTTAAGCGGCTCCGCGCCGATTCCAGAAGACATTCACCGCTGGTATATCAATATGGGGATTGCCCTGCGCGAGGCTTATGGTATGAGCGAAACCTGTGGGCTGGGCACCATGTGGCAGTCCGATGATATGCCGGTGCCTGGCACCGTGGGAACGCCGGTGGCGGACGTGGAACTCAGGATCGATAGCGATGGAGAAATTCACTTCAAGACATCCGCTCTGATGGTAGGCTATTATAACAATCCCGAGAAAACGGCAGAAGTGATTGTCGACGGATGGTACCGCACCGGCGACAGCGGCCGAATTGACGACGATGGTTACCTCAGGGTCACCGGTCGTATCGGTGAGGTCTTCAAGACCACCAAGGGTAAATTCATCCATCCCGCACGCATTGAAGACCGCTTTGGTGTGATTCCCGAACTGGGGCAGCTCATGGTATTCGGTCACGGTAAAGACCAGCCCCTGTTGCTGGCCAATCTCTCTGAATTCGGGCGGGCGAAGCCCCGGCAGGAGGTGCAGGCCACCCTGGAGCAGGCGTTGGCTTCCATCAACGCAGACTTGCCTCCCTATGAACGGGTGCCACAGATTTTTGTCACGGCCGATGAGTGGACCATCGACTCGACCTTGCTGACACCGACCATGAAGATCAAACGCAGAACCGTCGAAGATTGTTACCGGGACTGGGTTGAGCAGCAGCTGGGCAGTTCCGTCTGTGTCTGGCAGTGAGGCCGCAATACACACCCCGGTGCAGAACAAAGGAGTAGTTTGAACATGCAACAATTGAACGCCCAGGACGCCCAGTTCCTCTATGTGCAGACCAGCAACAACCTGACCCACGTCATGTCCGTTTCCATCTACGACCCCACGACCGCGCCCGGTGGCAAGGTTCGTTTCAAGGACATTATCAGCCACATAGAGGCCAGGTTGGATACCTCGCCCGTGTTCAAGCGGCGGCTGATGCGCTTGCCGCTGGACTTCGACTATCCTTACTGGGTGGAAGACGAGTACTTTGATATCGAGCACCACCTCTTTCACGGCCGGCTGCCCGAGCCGGGAAATTGGCGCCAGTTTTGCATTCACCTGTCTCGCCATTTCAGTCGCCCCATGGACATGAATCGTCCGCTGTGGGACATGTATGTAATCGAAGGGCTGGATCATATTGAGGGCGTTCCGTCTGGCAGCTACGCAATCGCCACCCGGGTTCACCACGCGACGATTGATGGTGCCTCGGCCACCCACTTCTTCAGTGCCATCAGTGATATGGATGCCGCAGGTACTCCAGCTATTCCACTACCGAGCAGGGAACCGGACCTGGGTCAGGCTCCAGCCGGCATTGAGTTGGTGCGTCGGGCCGTGGGTAGCAACATCAGGTCGCCCGGGAAAATGGCGAGTACGGCATTGCGCTTTACCCCGGCACTTTTCGATGTCTTGCAGAAACGTTTGTCCGGTGACGCCAGGGCCACATCCAAGGTGCCAACCACGCGCTTCAACCAGCTTGTGTCGCCACACAAGATGTTCGATGCAGTCAGCTTCGATCTCGCGGACCTGAAGCGTATCAAGGGCCTCGTCGAGGGGGCGACCATCAATGATGTGGTGCTCGCCATTTGCGCCGGCGGTTTACGGCGTTACCTCACGCATCACGATGAATTGCCGGTAGAACCCCTGGTCGCCAATGCGCCGATAAATGCCCGTACCAGCAAACGTGAGGCGGAGACTCCTGGAAACAATATAACCGCGATGACGGTGCCTCTTCCCACCCACGTTGCCGATGCGCAGGAGCGGCTGCAACGCGTTCGCGATATCACGGAGCAAACCAAGGCGGCGAAGGCGGGCATCTCCGCGCGAGTCATGGTGGATATTACCAAACACATGCCGGGTGCAACCCTCGCGGCGGTTTCGCGTCTCATGGTGGGGGGCAGGTTTCTCTCAAACATGTGTAATCTGTTTATCTCCAATGTGCCCGGCCCGCAGCAAACCCTGTATATGAATGGTGCCCGGGTAGTGCAACAACTGGCCTTGGCGCCCCTGGCAGATGGTATGGGTCTGTTCATTGCCACGCCCAGTTACGACGGCAAGATGTCGTTCAACATCATTTCCACGCGGGAGATTATGCCGGACATCGAGTTCTTCAGGGCGTGCATTCAGCAGGCCTTCGATGAGTTGCTGCCCGCCTTGCCGAAACGGCCGCGGCCGGTAAAGCGGGCCCGGGCCAGGAAACGGGCACGGCCAAAGTCGGCGTGAGAAAAGGGTGCTGCGAAGACAGGGCCCTTGTGCAGCCGGCTTCGGGAGGGGCCATGGACTATCCAGTGAACGCCGGCAAAATTTCGGTTACCGCCCTGCCCGGCTCCAGCTATTTTGACAGCTCGACTTCCTTTGGCATGATTCGCGGCGGTCATGTTGATGTCGCCATCATCGGCGGTTTCCAGGTAGACGAAAAAGACGATCTCGCGAACTGGGCGGTTCCAGGTAAACCCTTACTTGGTGTTGGAGGTGCCTTGGATCTGGCAGGTGGTGCAAAAAACTCATTGTCACAATGACTCACTGTAGTAAAGTCGTCAAAGAATGTTATCTGCCCCTCACCGCCAAAGCGTTGTCAATGTGCCTATTACTGATATGGCTGTATTTCGAACTAACAATGACGGAATGATTCTGGTCAAGTTGA
>JAPUKZ010000297.1 GCA_027295405.1 Gammaproteobacteria bacterium | reverse complement strand
CTGGCGGGCCCGCTGGGCCGCATCCGGGATGCGGGTGCGCTCCAGCAGGCGCACCGCCTCCCGCTGCGCATCGGTATTCGACATACCGCGATGAACTATCAGGGTCTCTGCGATCTGGCTGCCGATTTTCATGGTTGGATTGAGGGAGGTCATGGGATCCTGGAAAATCATGGCCATGTCTGCGCCGCGTACCTGGTTCAGCTGGGCCTGCGACAAGCCGATCAGATCCTGGCCCAGGAGCCTGGCCGTGCCCGACACGATGCGGCCCGGCGGCATTGGCACCAGCCCCATCACGGCCTGCACGGTGACTGATTTGCCGCAGCCTGACTCGCCGACAATGGCGAGGGTCTCGCCTGCGAAAACCTCATAGGAAACCCCGCGTACTGCCTGCACAGTGCCGCCATAGGTGGCAAATTCAACCACCAGTCGGTCGACACTCAAAACCGGCTGACGATCGCTCACGAATCACCTCGCATACGGGCATCCATGGCGTCGCGCAAACCGTCCCCGAGCAGGTTGAACGCCAGCACTGTGACGCTGATAAACAGGGCGGGAAATACCAGTTCATGGGGATGGGACAACATGGTGCGGATGCCGTCGTTACACATGGAGCCCCAGGACGGGGTTGGCGGTACGACGCCCATGCCGATGAAAGACAGAAATGCCTCGGTGAAGATAGCGGTGGGAATGGCGAAGGTGAGTGAAACCAGCAATACGCTCATCAAATTCGGCAGCATGTGGCGCAACACCAGGTAGGGTGCGGAAGCCCCCATCAGACGCGCGGCGGCAATGTACGGTTCCTCGCGAATTTGCAATACCTGACCCCGCACCAGTCGCGCCGTTGCTGGCCAGCTAAGCAACACCAGCGCAATGAGCATGGGGCCGATCCCGCTCTCTCCCGGTCCCAGGCCGAAGGCGATTTTGAACAAAATCATGAACAGCAAGAACGGAAGGGCGATGACAAAATCTGCAAAGCGCATCAGAAAATTATCCGTGTGGCCACCGCTGTAACCGGCCAGTCCCCCGTACATCAGGCCGAATGCGACATAAATCAGGGGGGCCACGATGCCAATAAACAAGGAGGTGCGTGCCCCCCACATAAGCCGGGCCAGCATGTCCCTGCCCAGATAATCGGTGCCCAGGGGATGGATTTCCAGTTGCACATGGCTTCCGATGTAGCTGCTGTCGGCGCTGGCGAGGAGACCGCGATAGCTGGCCTCAGACAGTCGTATCGCCTGGCCCACGGTCACTGCCAGGGTACGGTAATTGGGTGATTGACGACGCTGTGACAGCGCCGCCACCGAGTAGTAGTACTCGATTGTTTGCAGCCCCAGGCGGTCACGGTAGCTGAGGCTGGTGCCGCGCAGTGTAATCAGGGGCAAGCCCAGGTCGTCCGGCCCGCTGGGATTCAATTCATGCCGGTATAACTGGTAGCCGCTGGCCCCCGGCACCTGATCCCAAGCCAGATGGACACCTTCCGAGTGGGCTGTACCCAGCACCCGCAGATTCGCCGGTGCCAGCAGTTTTTCCGGGGGCAGCCGTTGCGCCGGGCTGACCGGGCCGGCAGCAAGCTCCCGCACTTCTGGGAAGTCATCTACCACTAGTGCCCTGAGACCAAGATTTGGCGCCTGGGAAATTTGCTCCAGATCCTGTTGCGCCGGATCCGCTTGCCACACCAGCGGCCCGATCGTTGTGAACAGCAGCAGCGCGACCACGATGAACAGGGAAGTCAGTGCGCGCCGATTGTGCTGCAGGCGTTGCCATACATCCTGCCAGTAGGACATCGAGGGCCGCTCTAAGCGATCTGCGCTGTCACGGGTAGTCAGAGGCAGGAAGTCAGCGGGGGACGGGAGGTAGTTGTTCATTAACTGACCGCCCTGCTGACTTGTATGCGTGGGTCGATAAAGCCGTAGAGTATATCCACGGCGATGACCATCAACACCAGGAAGGCGCCGTAGAAGACCGTGGTTCCCATGATGACCGTATAGTCGAGCTGTTGTACTGCCTGGATGAAATAGCGACCCAGGCCGGGGATGGCAAAAACCAGTTCAACCACAAAGCCACCGGTGGTTATGGAGGCAATGGAAGGTCCCAGTACGGTGACTACCGGCAAAATCGCGTTGCGCAACTGGTGGCGAAAAAAAATCCTGCCCGGGGTCAGGCCCTTGGCCCTGGCGGTGCGAATATAATCGGCATCCGCTACTTCCAACATGGAGGAGCGCATCAGCCGGGTCAGATAGGCCATGGTGCCAAGGCCCAGTACCATGGCCGGCACCAGCATGTGCGCCAGTGTGCCCCAGCCTGCCACCGGCAGCAGGGAAAACCCCAGCCAGTCGTTGACCTGTAAAATCGCGAGCTGTCCGATGGCGGCAAACACAAAGCTGGGCACCGATACAAAGACAATAACAAAAAACATGATCACGAAGTCTGGCATCTGGTCCCGGTACAGGGCCGTGATTGCACCCCAGGTAATACCCCCCAGCGCGGCAAACAGCAGGGCCAACAAGCCGAGGGTTGCCGACACCGGGAAGTGCTCCGCGATGATGTCGTTCACGCTGCGGTTTTGCTGGGTAAAGGATATGCCGAAATCCCCGCGGGCCATGTTGCCAAGGTAGATCACATACTGCTGGAGTACAGGTTTGTCCAGGCCGTAGACCTTCTCCAGGTTGGCGCGAATTTCAGGGGTTACCGCCTTGTCATTCAGCAAGGGGTCCCCGGGTACCATGTGCATTCCCGCAAAGGTGGCGGTAGCGATAAACCAGATCGTGATTGCGCCGGAGAGTAGGCGCCTGCCGATATAGGCCAGCACCGTCAGTTGCCCTCAATCCAGGCGTAGTTGTAGTTGGGATCCCCGCCTACCCGGGTGCGCCTGACCCCCTCGATTTGCTTATTCTGCACGTAGATGTAACCGCGTTCGTATTGCGGCAGGATCACGACATCCTCGAAAATCAGGCTCTGTAGCTTGCCGAAGGCCTGGTTGCGCAAGTACTTGTCGGTGGTGGATTGCGCCTGGCGCACCAGCTGGTCGTAGCTTTTGCTCTTGTAACGACCGCGGTTGTTAAGGTTCCAGGATGTAAACAGGTCGGCAAAAGTCATCGTGTCGATGTAGTCAGGTGCCCAGCCGGCCGCGACCAGGTCGAACTCCCCGGCTGACATTTTGGCCAGGCGCTGTTTGAATATCTGCCGATCCAGCCGAATTTCCAGCCCCAGGGTTCGCATCATCACGTCCTGGAAGTATTCCGCCTGCTTGACGCTGCTGGGCGTATCACTCAACAACAGCGACAGTGGAGGTATCTCCTCCACCCCCAGCTCCTGCTTCGCCAGTTCCAGATAGCGGCGTCCTTGTGCCGGGTCCAGTACCACAGCCGGTGGCGGAAAATCCTCCACCAGCCGCTGGCTGTTTCCCTCCAGCCACTCCGGGAACAGGGAGACGGCGGGAATATTTCCGGGCAAACCGATTACCTTGTAGGTCAAAGCGTCGGCGTCGAAGACCGACTGCATGGCGCGGCGCAAGTTGAGATTACCGGTCGCGCGACCGGGTCGGTGATTAAATTCGATAAAGAAGGTCGAGCCATCGCGGAACGACTTCAGTTTCTGACGTTTCTGCATCGCCATGCTGGTTGCCGACTTGTCCAGCCCGGTCGCCATGACGATTTTATTGTCCATGAACAGGTTGAAGCGCGCGTTGGGGTCTTCGGTGATGTAGGGCACGTTGATCGCGTCCAGCCTGATGGCAGAGGAATTCCAGTAGTGCGGATTCTTTTCCATCCGCAGTGAGGCACCGTGAACCCAAACGGTCAGTATGAAAGGACCGTTGGACAGCATCTTGTCTGCATCCGCCGCGTAGCGTTGCCCCTGCGCCCGAAAGAAATCCTCCCGCACTGGCCGAAAACTGATGAAGGTGACCAGTTCCAGGAAATAGGCGATCGGTGAGGTCAGGTGCGCCACCAGGGTATGCTCATCCAGGGCTTCCACGCCCAGTGACTCCGGGGGCATATCGCCGCTGATGATGGCCTCGCCGTTCGTGAAACTGCGCATCAAGAATGCGTATTCGGCGGCATTGGCGGGGTTGGCTACCTGTTGCCATGCAAACACGAAATCCTGTGCGGTGACCGGTTTGCCATCGCTCCAGCGTGCGTCCTTGCGCAGCCAGAAGGTGGCCTTGTCATCGGTCAGTTCCCAGCGTACGGCGACTCCGCCGACGAGTTCGTTATTGATGTCATAGGTCATCAATCCCTCGCTGATATGGTCCAGAACGATGAAGCTGACCTGGTCGGTGGCCTTGACGGTATTCAGCCACTGCGGCTCCTGTGACATCACAATGGCTATCTCGTTTTTGGACTGGTCCACCGCCGGGGGTGCGGCCTGCAACAGCGCACAGGGTGCGGTGACAAAGGCCAGCACAGCGCCACGAATTAAGGTGTGAAGAGTGGCAAAAGCCTTGTACATCATGCCCTCAGACGAGAACTGGGGGCCCCGTCGTCTCTGCTGATTTGGTCGAGGTCGCGTATGCTACCATACCTCTCCTCGTTAGAACCCTGTCGGCACACCGCGCCGAGGAGGTTTTTGTGACTTCGCTAGCGCCTGAACTGGCAGAAAAAATTACTCACATAGTCGGCGCCGCCCAGCTTCTGCAGGATGCTGAATCGGCTCTGCGTTACGGTCGTGACTGGACCCGGGTGGTCCAGCCGAAGCCCTGCGCAGTGGTGTTGCCCAACTCGGTGGAGCAGGTACAGGAGCTGGTTCGCCTGGCTAATGCAGAGCAGTTGGCTATCGTCCCGTCCGGCGGGCGTACCGGTTTGAGTGGTGGGGCGGTGGCTGCCAAAGGTGAGCTGGTTCTGGCCCTGGACCGGTTGAACAAGATCGAGAACTTCAACCCGGTCGATCGCACGGTGGAGTGTGGCGCGGGGCTTATCACGGCGCAACTGCAGCTGTTTGCGGAAGATCAGGGACTGTATTACCCGGTCGATTTTGCCTCCAGTGGTTCCAGCCAGATTGGTGGCAACGTCGCCACCAACGCCGGTGGTATCAAGGTGATTCGCTACGGTATGACCCGCGATTGGGTGGCGGGGATCAAGGTGATTACCGGCAGCGGGGAATTGCTGGAGCTCAACAACGGCTTGCTCAAGAACAACGCCGGCTACGATCTCAGGCAACTGTTTATCGGTTCGGAGGGAACCCTGGGTGTGATCGTTGAACTTACCATGCGCCTGACCCGGCCTCCGCGAGATCTCTCGGTAATGGTATTGGGCGTACCTGATATGCAGGCGATTATGCATACGCTGGCGGCGTTTCGTGCAG
>JAPUKZ010000296.1 GCA_027295405.1 Gammaproteobacteria bacterium | reverse complement strand
ATTTTAGTAACACCCCGACACCGCAGGCGAGGCAGCGGCCGACGGAGCGCTTGCCGCAGGCGGGGCGATTTGCACCGTAAATCGCCCCCGAGCCCGGTGCAGCTGTACTGCACCGGAAAAAGCGAGGGCAGGAATAGTCCCGCGGAAGCAGCAACCGCTCACAAAAAAAGGCGCTCCCCTGATGTTGAACGCCTTTCCGCCAATATGGTGCCGAAGGCGGGACTTGAACCCGCACGAGCAAAGCTCACTACCCCCTCAAGATAGCGTGTCTACCAATTCCACCACTTCGGCTTGTTCATCGCTGCGCGGTAACTAGTCAACGTTGGGGATATCGTCTTCCCCAACCATCTCGGCGGGCAGGTCTGCATCAACAGCGGGAATATCCTGTATCTCCGCGGGTGCTTCCTGCTGTTCAACCAGAGGCAGGGGAATTTCCGCATCGCTTACTGTCGCCGCCTTGTCCTTGGCGATAACTGCGAGGCCAAAGCTGGTGGCGAAAAAAGCCACCACCAGCAGTGCGGTCGCCTTGGTCAGTACGTTGCCGCTACCGTCCGCACCGAACAAGGTCTGCGAGCCACCGGCTCCGAAGGAGGCGCCCATATCTGCGCCCTTGCCCTGCTGCAGCATGATCAGGCCGATGATGGCCAGCGCAATCAGCAAATGTACTATCAAAATAATCTGTTCCATAGCTATTTGTCTCTACTTCAAGCTGTCTCGGCTTCAGGCCGCGTTAATAACGGCGGCAAATTCCGCGGCATCCAGGGAGGCACCTCCCACCAGGCCGCCATCAATATCTTCCTGCCCGAACAGCTCCGCGGCATTGGCCGCCTTCACGCTACCACCGTATAAAATACGAATCTGTTCTGCGGTTTCACCGCAGTGTTCGCGCAGAAATTGGCGGATGAATCCGTGCATTTCCTGTGCCTGCCCGGGACTGGCCGTCTGCCCCGTACCAATAGCCCATACCGGTTCGTAGGCAATCACATCACTGGCCGACAGCGGGCTATCCATCAGCACCTGCAATTGCCCGGCTACCACTTCCTGCGCCTTGCCTTGTTCACGCTGCTGCAGGGTTTCCCCTACACATACAATCGGCGTCAGGCCAGTAGCGCGAACACTGCTGTATTTCGCCGCCACCAGTTCACTACTTTCCGCGAAATACTGGCGGCGTTCGGAATGCCCGAGAATGACCCAGTCGCATCCCAGATCCGCCAACATGGATGCTGCCACCTCACCGGTGTAAGCCCCGGATTCATGCTCGCTGCAATTCTGGCCGCCAACCCCAATGCCTGAGTCTGCGGTGACCTGCAACGCCAGAGGCAGGTGTACAAAAGGTGGGCATACTGCCACTTCGGCGCTGGCTGCAGCCGCTACCGGCAGCAACTCCTGCAGCAACGCGATGGCGCTGGCGGCGCTGCCGTGCATTTTCCAGTTCGCTACTACCAAACTTTGGCGCATGACACCCCCCGGTGGCAAAACGGCGGCAATCTTACCCAAGTTGCCTGGAACATACAACAATACAACGGCGGCTCCCTAGAGCAACTTCAGCGGCTCCCTAGAGCAACTTCTCCACCTGCGCGGCCAGTTCAGCGCACAGGCGTTGTACCTGTGCCTCGTCTTCACCTTCGACCATAACCCTGACCACCGGTTCGGTACCTGAGGGGCGCAACAGAACCCGCCCTCTCTCACCCAGCTCGGCTTCAGTGGCAGCCACTGCCGCATCCAGTTCCGGCCTATTGTCCAAATCTACCTTGCCCTGGGCCCGCACATTAATCATGTGCTGCGGAAACTTGTTCATGCCCGCCTTCAACGAGGCCAGATCAGTTTCACCATGCTGTACCGCCAACAGCACCTGCAAGGCGGCGACCACGCCATCACCGGTGGTGGACAGGTCCGAGCAGATGATGTGTCCGGAGGACTCACCGCCCAGGCTCCAGCCCTTCTCGCGCATCATTTCACTGACGTAGCGATCTCCAACCTGGGCCCGACTAAACTCGATACCCCGCTCTTTCAGTGCCAGTTCCATCCCCAAATTGGACATCAGTGTGCCCACCACGCCAGTGCAGTTGCGCTCACAGGCGATGATGTAGAGCAGCTCGTCCCCGTCTACCAGCTCGCCTTTGTGATCCACGAACACTACCCGGTCACCATCGCCGTCAAAGGCAATACCCAGATCGGCTGATTCCAGCAATACGCTGGCGCGCAAGGCGGTGGGATTCGTGGAACCCACTTTATGGTTGATATTGAAACCATCCGGTTCGGCGCCGGTCACCACCACTTCGGCCCCCAGTTCGCGCAGGACACTGGGAGCGACGTGGTAGGTGGCGCCGTGGGCGCAGTCCACCACGATTTTCCTGCCGCGCAGGGTAAATTTATGCGGTACCGTGGATTTACAGTATTCGATATAGCGTCCGGCCGCATCTTGCAAACGCAGGACCTTGCCGATCTCATCAGATTCCGCGGTTACCAGTGGCAGTTCCAGTTCCTGCTCGATGGCCAGTTCGACTTCATCCGGCAACTTGCTGCCTTCGCTGTTGAAGAACTTGATGCCGTTGTCGTAATAAGGATTGTGCGAGGCGCTGATTACAATGCCAGCAGTGGCGCGCTGGGTCCGGGTCATCAAGGCAATTCCAGGCGTTGGCATGGGGCCCAGCAATTTGACATCAACCCCGGCGGCTACCAGGCCCGCCTCCAGCGCCGACTCAAACATATAGCCCGATACCCGGGTGTCCTTGCCGATCACCACGGTGCAACGCCCGTCCGTGTTGCCGCTGCCACGGGCGAACACACGCCCGCAGGCCCAGCCCAGCTTGAGCATGAAATCAGGGGTAATGGGCACTTCCCCGACCTTGCCCCGAATGCCATCGGTGCCGAAATACTGCTTACTCATCGCATCACCACTCCGTGTACGGATATTCTTATCGGTCTTCGCTCACGGCGTTCTCCGCCAATCCCGCCAATGCCGCCGCCATCGCCACCGCATCTGCCGTAGCCCTGACATCGTGGGTGCGTATTATGCGGGCACCTCGCTCCGCTGCCAACACAGCCAGACCGAGGCTCGCCGGCAATCGCTCATCCAGTTCACGCCCCAGCAAGCTGGCGATCATGGACTTACGCGACAAGCCCACCAGCAGCGGGTATCCCAGTTCAGCCAGGCGCGGCAAGCCCTGCAACAACTCCAGATTATGCTCCAGGCTTTTGCCAAACCCGAAACCCGGGTCTACCCAAATGCGTTGCCCTGAAATGCCCGCCGCCACGCAAGCGTCCGCCCGCGCCTGCAAAAAACCGGCGACCTCAGCGACCACGTCTGAATACCTGGGCGCTTGCTGCATGGTATCGGGAGCACCTTGCATATGCATAAGACAGACTGTTGCGGGAGTTTCGGCGGCCGCCTGCAACGCTCCGGGGCGACCCAGCGCCCTCACGTCATTAATGATGGTCGCGCCCTGCGCCACGCTCTCGCGCATCACCTCGGGCGAGCTGGTATCCACCGACACGGCCACATCCAGCTCTGCCACTATGGCCGCTATCAGGGGCACCACCCGATCCAGTTCCTGTTGCAGCGCAACCGGCTCGGCACCGGGCCGCGTCGATTCGCCGCCCACATCAAGAATGTGTGCGCCCTCACCCACCATCTTCCGGGCTCGCTGCAAGCTGAGTTCGATATCCAGACGGCCACGACGATAAAGGGTGCCACCGTCTGAGAAGGAATCGGGGGTGGCGTTAATCACCCCCATAATTTGTGGAGCAACTGTGATCAGTGTTCCTGCGCGGGCCCGCCTATGGGTCCGCTGGAATCCTTTTTGTCCCTGGCGGAGGTTTCTTCCTCCTGGTCACCGGCACCTTCGCCGCCGGAGCCGTTCTTGGAATCGCTGGGTGGATCGGGCATTTTGCCGGCCATGATTGAATCCAGCTGCTCCGCGTCCAGGGTCTCATACAGGATCAAAGCGTCCGCCATCAGGTGCAGTGTATCGACATTTTCCTCCAACAAGCGCGCGGCCGTGGCATAACATTCATCGATAATGCTGCGCACCTCGTGATCAATATTATTGGCGGTTTCAGGAGAAATCGCCTTGTTGGGCATCCCCACACTGCGACCGAGGAAGATCTCTTCACTCCCCTCCTCGTACATCAGCGGGCCCATTTTCTCGGACAGGCCCCACTTGGTTACCATATTGCGGGCAATTTCGGTGGCTCGCTCGATATCATTGGCAGCCCCGGTTGTAACGCCGTCCTTGCCCAGAGTCATCTCCTCGGCCACCCGGCCGCCAAACAGACTACAAATCTGGCTGATGATATGGCGCCGACTCAGGCTGTAACGGTCTTCTTCGGGCAGGAACATGGTGACACCCAATGCCCGCCCCCGGGGAATGATGCTGACCTTGTACACCGGATCATGTTCCGGCAGAAGGCGCCCGACGAGGGCATGTCCCGCCTCGTGGTAGGCGGTATTGCGTTTTTCATCCTCAGACATCACCATCGACTTGCGCTCGGCGCCCATCATGATCTTGTCCTTGGCCAGCTCAAACTGCTCCATAGCCACCACCCGCATATCGGCGCGCGCCGCCAGCAGGGCCGCCTCGTTCACCAGGTTGGCCAGGTCGGCTCCGGAAAAGCCGGGCGTACCGCGCGCAATTAACGAGGCCTTGACGTTGTCGTCCAGCGGCACCTTGCGCATATGCACTTTCAAAATTTGTTCGCGTCCGCGGATATCCGGCAGGCTAACCACCACCTGGCGGTCAAAGCGTCCCGGGCGCAGCAGGGCCGGGTCCAGCACGTCCGGGCGGTTGGTTGCGGCGATAACAATGACGCCGTCGTTGGGGTCGAAGCCATCCATTTCCACCAGTAACTGGTTCAGGGTTTGCTCACGCTCGTCGTGGCCACCACCCAAACCGGCACCGCGGTGCCGGCCTACCGCATCGATTTCATCAATAAAGATAATGCAGGGCGCCTGTTTCTTGGCCTGGTCGAACATATCGCGCACCCGGGATGCACCCACGCCGACAAACATTTCCACGAAATCCGAGCCGGAGATGGTGAAAAAGGGCACCTTTGCCTCACCGGCGATAGCTTTGGCCAGCAGGGTTTTGCCGGTACCGGGTTGTCCCACCATCAGGACGCCCCGGGGGATGCGACCGCCCAGGCGCTGGAATTTTCCCGGGTCGCGCAGGAATTCTACCAACTCCTGCACATCTGACTTGGCTTCATCCACACCTGCCACATCAGCGAAGGTGGTATTAATCTGGTCTTCGCCCAACAGGCGGGCCTTGCTCTTGCCAAAACTCATGGGGCCACCGCGGCCACCGGCACCTCCCTGCATCTGGCGCATGAAGAACATGAACACGGCGATAATGATCAGTATGGGGAAACAGGCGACCAGCAGCTGGGTCCACAGGCTCTGCTGTTCTGGCTTGCGGCCCTCCACCTCTACCCGGTGCTCAAGCAGGTCATCAATCAGTCTGGGGTCTTCCACCATGGGGCGGACGGTTTCGAAACGGCTGTTGTTGTAGCGCTCTCCGGTAATGGTGAGACCGTCGATGACCACCTTTTTGACCTGATCGCGCTGGATTTCCTCAATGAACTGGGAGTACCCCAGCTGCTCGGTGGTTTCCTTTACATTGAAATTCTGGAATACCGACAACAGAACGGCCGCTATGACCAACCACAACAACAAATTTTTCGCCATATCATTCAAGGCCGTAACCTCTCTCGCCCCCACCGGAAGTAATACGCATTACTTAATAGAGTGGTTCAGGGTAAACACCAATGTACTACAGAAGCCGTTTCAGCTCCACGCTCACTGCCCGCGGTAATCCCGCGCCAACAGGTAGACTTCCCGCGAACGGGGCCGTGAGGCGGCGGGTTTTCTGGTAAGAACCTTGCCAAAACCGGCCCTGCTGGTGCGCATGAGCTCATCAAAGCCCTCACCCTGGAACACTTTGCTGAGAAAGGCACCCCCCGGCTTCAGAACCTGACAGGCCAGATCCAACGCCAGCTCCACCAAATACATGGAACGCGGCTGATCCACAGCATTCATACCACTCATATTGGGGGCCATATCCGATATTACAAGGTCTACCGGGTGATTATCGATCGCGGCCAGGATCTGTTCGAATACCGCCTCTTCCGTGAAATCGCCCTGAATGAACTGCACATCCGCCAGGCTGTCCATGGCCAGAATATCAGAGGCAATAACCCGCCCCTTATGACCCACCAGGTGGGCCGCAACCTGGGACCAGCCACCGGGTGCGGCCCCCAAGTCCAGCACCGTCATGCCGGGTTTGATGAGCTTGTCCTTGTCCTGTATTTCCAGCAACTTGTAGCAGGCCCGGGAGCGGTAACCCTCTCGCTGGGCGCGCTGCACATAGTGATCCTCAAAGTGCTCCTTGAGCCACGACTTGCTGGATTTCTTCCTGGCCATGCGGTCTTCGTCAATAAAGGGAAGAACAAAGGGGGCGAAGGGGAGGCATAGGGGACAGATTTATTAAAGGGGACGGATTTATTTGGACTCAAATAAATCTGTCCCCTATGCCTCCCCTTTACCCGGGGTCTTGGGTAGAATACCGCGCCCCGCTCGACGGTGAAACGACCATGAGCAGTAAAAAAGACAACCGGCAGTTGCGCGCTATCGGCCACAAGTTGAAGCCGGTGGTCACTGTTGCGGGCAATGGCCTTAGCGAGGGAGTACTGCTGGAGATTGAACGAGCGCTGGGCGATCACGAGCTGATCAAGCTCAAGTTGGTGGCTGGCGATCGCGCCGCCCGCGAAGCCCTGGGCCAGAACATTTGTCAACAAACCGGTGCCGAGATGATACAGGCGATTGGCAGCGTCATTCTTATCCTGCGCCGCAGTACCGAGCCCGACCCGCGCCTGTCCAACCTGATCAGGCTGTAACTCCCGCAGCGACCCAATCCGGCGGCCCGGTGGCCGGCAATCCGGCACGCGATATACTGGTGCCAGTGTTGTACTCGCTGGAAGCTGACCATGGCAAAAATTCTGCAATTTCCGTCCTCCCGAATACAGGGCATGTCCTTTCTGGAAGACCGACTCCGGGAGCTATTGCGAAGCAAGGGTGCCGATGAGGAATTGATGGATTTTGCCGCCAATACCGTCAAGGACATCTACCAGAGCAATGTGGAAGCTGAAAATTACAGCTTTTCGCTGAACTTGCCGGACAGTATTGACGAAGCAGGCGCGAGCCAGCTGCAGGCGCAGGTAGAACAGGGTATTGGGATTATTCGCGAGGAAAACCACGCCATTATCGTGCGTTTGATCGCAGAACTGGCGCTAGCGCAGGTACAGCTCTTCCAGCTACAACGGGGCCAGGGGCCCGGCTGAGCGAATTCCTATTTCGTGCTGATTCGTGCTGAGGGCAAAAACCCCGTCCCAGTCGTCGGCCGGGGGTTGCTCGATGAAATGGGCAATACGGTCCAGGTAAATTTTGTACAGGGTTGTTGGCGAGGACCGCTGTAGCTCTTCAAACAGCCGGCGCGCGAGAATCCAGTCCCGGTTGCAGTAGATGACGAGCGCCTGCTGGATTAACCGGCGGCGCAACGCCGATGTAGCGAGAGAGGGGGGCAATAATTCCTACAGGTGATGAACCTCATCGATCTCGAATTCAATGTCCCCGCCGGGTGCCTGCACCACGACCACCTCACCCTCTTCCTTGCCAATCAGGGCGCGGGCGATAGGTGAAGTGACGGAGATCTTGTTGCTTTTCACCTCCGCCTCGTCTTCACCCACGATCTGGTAGCGGACGGCCTCGTCGGTTTCCACGTTGATCAGGTCGACCGTGGTACCAAAAATCACCTTGCCGGTTTTGTTCAGCTTGGTCACATCGATGACCTGGGCCTCGGCCAGCTTGGATTCGATATCCATGATCCGGCCCTCGGTAAAACTTTGTTGTTCGCGCGCGGCATGATATTCGGCATTTTCCTTCAGGTCACCGTGTGCGCGTGCTTCAGCAATTGCTTTCGAGATGCGCGGGCGGTCTACCTTGCGCCGCTGCTCCAGTTCCGCCCGCAAGCTGGCTTCACCCCCTACTGTCATGGGAACCTTGCTCATGTCCCGATACTCCTGTGCAAATCCTGCAAGCGCCGAACCCGTGCATCCCCACCCTGCCGCATAGCCCCGCAAATGGCCTCTGCGGCGGCCAGAGTGGTGGTGTAATAGACCCGATGGGCCTCGGCACTGCTTCTTATAGAGGCGGAGTCAGCAATAGCCCGACGTCCCTCGGTAGTATTGACGATTATATCGATTTCGTCATTTTTGATCATATCAACGATGTGGGGTCGGCCCTCAAGTACCTTATTAATGTAGCGCACCTCCATGCCCGCGTCTTCCAGCACCCTGGCCGTGCCCCGGGTTGCCACCAACTCAAAGCCCCAGGCCTGCAAATCCCGCGCCACCGCCACCACACCGGCTTTGTCCGCGTCGCGCACGCTGATGAAGGCAGTGCCTGTTTCCGGCACCACATTCCCAGCAGCCAACTGGGCCTTGGCGAACGCCGCCTCGAAGCTGTCGCCAACGCCCATGACTTCACCGGTTGATTTCATTTCCGGTCCCAGAATCGGGTCCACCCCGGGAAACTTGTTAAACGGCATTACCGCTTCCTTGACGCAGAAATATGGCGGCACCACTTCATGAGTGAAGTTCTGTTCCGCCAGACTCGTTCCGGCCATGCACCGCGCCGCCACCTTGGCCAGGGACCGGCCGGTACACTTGGACACGAAAGGCACGGTGCGCGAGGCCCGCGGGTTCACTTCAATCACATAGATTTCATTGTCCTGCCAGGCCAGTTGTACATTCATCAAGCCCTTGACACCCAACTCCCGCGCCATTTGCTTGACCTGCTCACGCATTTCGTTCTGAACTGACTCATCCAGGCTGTAAGGTGGCAAGGAGCAGGCAGAATCACCCGAGTGCACACCGGCCTGTTCGATGTGCTGCATGATAGCTCCGATCACCACCTCGTCCCCGTCACTGACCGCATCGATATCAACCTCTATCGCCGCATTCAGGAAGTGGTCCAACAGAACCGGGGAATCATCCGAGGCATGAACCGCGTGGCGCATGTAACGCAGTAACTCCTCCTCGCGATAAACAATTTCCATGGCCCGCCCGCCCAGTACGTAAGAGGGGCGCACCACCAACGGATAACCGATGCTGGCAGCGGCGGCGACTGCCTCTTCGGTGCTGCGCACGGTGGTGTTCAGGGGCTGCTTGAGGCCCAGTTTCTGGATCATCTGCTGGAACCGTTCGCGATCTTCGGCCCGGTCAATCGCATCCGGCGTGGTCCCGATGATCGGCACACCTTCGGCCTCCAGGTCCCTTGCCAATTTGAGCGGGGTCTGGCCGCCAAACTGCACAATCACACCCTTGGGTTGTTCCAGGGCCACGATCTCCAGTACATCTTCCAGGGTCACCGGCTCGAAATAGAGACGGTCCGAGGTGTCGTAGTCGGTGGAGACAGTCTCCGGGTTACAGTTGACCATGATGGTCTCGTAACCGTCTTCACGCAGGGCCAACGCAGCGTGCACACAACAGTAGTCAAACTCGATACCCTGGCCGATACGGTTGGGTCCACCCCCCAGCACCAGGATCTTGTCGCGCGAGGAGGGTGCCGCCTCGCACTCCTCTTCGTAGGTGGAGTACAGGTACGCGGTGGCGGAGGCAAATTCAGCGGCGCAGGTGTCCACCCGCTTGTATACGGGGCGTACACCCAGGGCATGGCGATGTTGCCGCAGTTCCTGTTCGGTCACCGCCAGTAACACTGCCAGTCGCTTGTCGGAGAAACCCTTGCGTTTCAGCCGGTACATTTCATCCCGCGTGATAGTGGCCAAATGCACAGATTTGAGACTGTTTTCCGTAGTCACCAGGTCCTGGATCTGTACCAGAAACCAGGGATCGACACCCGAGCACTGGTAGACCTCGTCGACCTCCATGCCGGCACGCAGCGCATCCGCCAAGTACCAGATCCGCTCCGGGCCAGGATTGGTGATCTCCGTAATCAGCTGATCACGGGCGTCAGGGGCATCCACATCCAGCATGTGTTCCAGCCCGGCGGAGTCGACTTCCAACCCACGCAGCGCTTTTTGCAGTGACTCCTGAAAGGTGCGACCAATGGCCATAACCTCTCCCACCGACTTCATCTGGGTGGTCAGGCGGCGATCAGCCCCGGCAAACTTTTCAAAAGCGAAACGCGGCAACTTGGTCACCACGTAGTCGATACTGGGTTCGAAAGAGGCCGGTGTGGCGCCCCCGGTAATCTCATTCTGCAATTCGTCCAGGGTATATCCAATCGCCAGTTTGGTCGCGATCCTGGCGATAGGGAAGCCGGTTGCTTTCGAAGCCAGTGCTGAGGAACGCGACACCCGGGGATTCATTTCGATAATAACCATGCGCCCGGTTTTCGGGTCCTGGCCGAACTGAACGTTCGAACCGCCGGTCTCCACCCCGATTTCCCGCAACACCGCAATCGAGGCGTTGCGCATGAGCTGGTATTCCTTGTCGGTCAGGGTCTGCGCCGGGGCGACGGTGATGGAGTCGCCGGTGTGCACGCCCATGGCGTCAAAGTTCTCAATCGAGCAGACAATAATGCAGTTGTCGTTCTTGTCCCGCACCACCTCCATCTCAAATTCTTTCCAGCCGATCAGGGATTCGTCGATCAACAATTCACTGGTGGGCGACAGATCCAGGCCGCGGGTGCAGATTTCTTCGAACTCATCGCGGTTGTAGGCGATGCCACCGCCCGAACCACCCATGGTGAAGGAGGGCCGGATAATGCAGGGGAAGCCGATCTGGTCCAACACCTGTAAGGCTTCTTCCATACTGTGGGCCAGCGCCGAGCGCGGTGTTTCCAGGCCGATCCGTTGCATGGCCTGGCCAAACAGCTGGCGGTCTTCGGCCATGTCGATGGCCTCCTTGCTGGCGCCGATCATTTCCACACCGAACTCTTCCAGAACACCCTCCCGAGCCAGGTCCAGGGCACAGTTCAGCGCCGTTTGTCCACCCATGGTAGGCAGCAGCGCATCGGGACGTTCCTGCTCAATGATTTTAGCCACCGTGCGCCATTCCACCGGTTCTATATAAGTGGCGTCCGCCATGCTGGGATCGGTCATGATGGTGGCGGGATTGGAATTCACCAGGACCACCCGGCAGCCCTCTTCCCGCAGTGCCTTACAGGCCTGAGCGCCAGAGTAATCAAATTCGCAGGCCTGGCCTATCACGATGGGGCCGGCGCCGAGAATCAGAACACTGTTGAGGTCACTGCGTTTTGGCATGCTGCATCAATTCCAGAAAGTGATCAAAAAGTGGCGCCGCCTCGTGCGGGCCCGGGCTGGCCTCGGGGTGCCCCTGAAAACTGAAGGCGGCTTTATCGGTACGGCGCATACCCTGCAGGGTGCCATCGAAGAGGGATTTGTGGGTTACCTCCAGACATTCCGGCAACGTGGCCTCGTCCACCGCAAAACCGTGGTTCTGGCTGGTGATGAGTACCGTGCCATCTGCCAGGTTTTGCACCGGATGGTTGGCTCCGTGGTGACCGAACTTCATTTTCAGGGTCCTGGCGCCA
>JAPUKZ010000295.1 GCA_027295405.1 Gammaproteobacteria bacterium | reverse complement strand
GATCCAGTTAATATCATTGGTTCTTCTGGGCACGAGAAGAATGAGGGTGCTGTGATTCCACCTGTCAATGGCGTCGTAGATGACACATCGCTCCATCCTGTTGAATCCAGGCAAGATTTCGTAGGGAATAATTCCATTCGGCCATAATTCGGATGTTGTCACTATACGGGCAAATCCCATCAACATGTCTCCTTCCAATCATAAATAGCAAAATGATTGGTATTCAGTATCACGATCATCCATATCCTTTATACATAGTAGACTGAAGCAAGGCTGCACCGTGAAAATCAGTCTGTAGAAGGTGACCTTTTCCCTTTCAGAGTTACACCGTACAGTGCGTTTAACCCCTCTATTCTATGGCTCACACGCTGCCACCATGGCCGTAAGCGCAATCCCTGCCGGCTCACGCAAGCAATAATCCGCATACCTGCTCAGCGGGGTGCGTTGCGGGTTAATCTCGACCAACAGCGCGCCAGAGCGCTTGGCCAGGCGCGGCAGGCCGGCGGCGGGCTGCACCACTGCTGAAGTTCCCACTGCGATACAGACTGAGCAGGATTCGAGTGCCGCGACGGCCTCATCCAGAACCAGCCCGGGCAGGGCCTCGCCAAACCACACCACATCGGGGCGGGCATAAGCGCCGTTGATGTGCGGGGAAGGGGGTGGTTGCTGCCCGGACGCCGCAATCCATGCGGGGTCGATCAGCCGCCGGCTTGTGCTGCACACCGAGCGCAGGATGTTGCCGTGCAGTTCCAGCACCCGGCCCGAGCCGGAGCGCTGGTGCAGGCCATCCACGTTCTGGGTGATGACGACCAGCGATGCGACCATGGCCTCCAGCCTGACCAGGGCCCGGTGGCCGGCGTGCGGTTGTGCCGCCATGACACCCTTGCGGCGGTGTTGGTACCAGCGCCAGACCTTGCCCGGATCGCGCGTAAAGGCTGCGGGCGTGGCCAGATCTTCGGGCCGGAACTTCGACCAGATGCCGGTCTGCGCGTCACGGAAGGTCGGGATGCCGCTCTCGGCTGACATGCCGGAGCCGCTCAGCACGGCGACCGTGGCTTGTGGGCCGAGATGGGCGGCGACTTCGCGTGCCATGCGCTGGGTCTCGTCGTTGAGCATTACGGGTCTTTCCCTCTTATTTGCCAGCTGTGTTCAATCTGGAACAGGCCAACTATACTTTTTTATAACATCCTGACAAATTAACGGGAACGAACTAATCGGCGACTCCTTTTTCGGCTAAGCTATGCTGAAAACAAGCTGGAGAAAACCAGATGAATGACACAACCGCAAAGACCCCCGTTCACCTTTGGATTATCGGCATCGCGACCCTGTTGTGGAACGCCATGGGCGCGTACGACTACCTGGCTACCCAGTTGAGGCTGGAGTCGTACATGAGCCAGTTCTCGCCCGAACAGCTCGACTACTTTTACGGGTTCCCGGCGTGGATGGTTGTTGCCTGGGCGATTGCGATTTGGGCGTCACTGTTTGGTTCGCTCAGCCTGCTGCTGCGCAAGGCCTGGGCGGTGTGGTTGTTCGCCGCCGCAATTGCGGGCATGGCGGTCAGCACTCTTTACAATTTCGTGCTGAGCAACGGGCTCGAAATCATGGGCACCACCGGCGCCATTTTCACCGCCGTGATCTGGGTTATTGCCTTGCTGCTTTTCTTTTATGCGCGCGCGATGGCGCGGCGAGGTGTACTGAGTTAGAGGGACACACCCCGAAGCAGGAATGGGAATGGATAAGCACACACACATCCGCAAAGCTGAATTTGACCCGAAAGTCCGCACCTACTGGCTGGTTTCGGGCATGGTGGCATGCGTGGTGACCCTTGTCGGGATACCACTGTTGCTGCTGTGGATACCCATCGGGCTGGTTGTGACCGGCCGCCACCTCAAGCGCATGGAGTGTGTGCTGACCGACAAGACGCTCAAGGTCAAGAAAGGCATCATGATTCGGGTAGAGAAGACCATTCCACTGGAGAAAATTACCGATCTGGCCATGGTCCAGGGGCCCGTCATGCGGTATTTCGGTATCTACAAGCTCACCGTGGAAACTGCCGGGCAATCCGGTCCCGGTGCGCTGGTGGCGCTGACGGGCATCGTTGACGCCAAGTCTTTCCGCGAAGCCGTACTCGCGCAGCGCGATCTCGTTTCGGGCCCGTCGGCCGCTCATCCTTCGCCTGGCGCGCCGCCTTCTGACTCATCCCAGGCAGCTATCCTGGAGGAAGTCAGAGACGCCTTGCTGCGGATCGAAGCGCTTTTGGCCACCGCGGCCGTACAGAAACACAGCACGGACGTCCCAACGAAGGAGCCGGATTGATCTTAGCCTGGATTCACGGATAAAGAGAAGGGGACGATGGACTATTCCATTATTTGTATACTTCCTATCCTCCAGAGCCATCACCGGAGCCTTTACCATGTCTGCCCAAATCACCAAACTTGAAGGCCAGATCTTTGAACTGACAAAACGCCTGGCTGAACTGCGGGCGGAGAACCCCGGCAACGAGGTCAAGAACTATACATTCGACACACTCAGTGGCCAGACCACCTTGCT
The DNA here is from genome assembly GCA_027295405.1 of Gammaproteobacteria bacterium. Classification (GTDB taxonomy): domain Bacteria; phylum Pseudomonadota; class Gammaproteobacteria; order Pseudomonadales; family Halieaceae; genus JAPUKZ01. The sequence goes on along the minus strand of JAPUKZ010000295.1, from coordinate 264 downwards.
CGAGCTGTTCGGCGATCAGGACAGGTTGCTGCTCATTCACAACATGGGACAGGGTTGCCGTTACTGCACCTTGTGGGGCGATGGGCTGAACGGGTTCGTGCCGCACATCGAGTCGGCCATGGCGCTGGCAATGGTGTCAAAAGATGAACCGGAACTGCAACGGCGCTTCGCCAACTCGCGTGGCTGGCGGTTTCACCTGGCGTCCCACGGCGGCGGCGAATACATCCAGGATCAGACCGTGATGGAGGGCGCTGACAATATGCC
>JAPUKZ010000294.1 GCA_027295405.1 Gammaproteobacteria bacterium | reverse complement strand
CGGCCTTTTTTTCATGTTGGGTAGGGGCATGCTCCATGCAAAAAAGTCCTAAAAGCTCGGTAAAAATAGTGTTTTTCACTGGTGATGATTGAGTGTCTCGATTATTATCAGTGTTCGGTTTACTGTTGTATCAGCCTCTTGAATTGCGCAACAACTAAATCATAGCTACAGAAACTAAATCATAGCTACAGACGTAAACACCAGTCTGTGAAGGAGGCCCACCTTGACTCAGGCTGCACTTGATTCTCTGGAAGCAAAGAGCCCTCTAGCGTCTGAAGCAAAGAGCCCTCTAGCGTCAGATTCCCAACGGTTATTGGTTATCGGCGGTGTGTTGTTGATTGCCAGCGGCATGTTGTTTGGCGATGTCTTTGCCATGTTCGTACTGCACCCCAACAATGCCCGTATCGGCGAGGCAATGGTTGCTGCGGCCCAACTGATTCCGGCGGGCGATGCAGACGGGATACTGGCGCATTTCATGGCCGTCGGCGGTTTTTTGGAAAATCGCGGCACCAAGGTTGATACCCACACCCATATTATTCATATGGGTTATATTGCCCTGCTGCTGGCCATGTTGCAGCCCTGGGTGGCGCTCTCGGCCGCTGCCAAGCGCCGTGTCGCCTGGCTGTACATCGTGTCGGCCGCTCTCCTGCCGGTGTCCATTTTCTCCATCTACTACGTGGGCCTGGCCTACAGTCCCCTGAGCCACATCGGCTGGGGAAGTATCCTGGCGGATTTGTTCGGCGCGCTGTTGGCGGTGGCGCTGTTGATCCAGTTGTGGGGTCTCTGGTGCCAGGTGCGGGCGCCGCAGGAGTCGCCTGTGGAGCCTGCCTATATCGGCTCAGATGACCCTGCGTCGCGGTTTTTGTTAGTGGCCGGGTTACTCTTGCTGGTATCTGGTTTTCTTTACGGTGCGGGCTACGCTGCCTGGACTCAGTCTGGCGCGGCGTCCTCTGAGGTGGAGATACTCAAGGCTATCGTCAGCCACGCGGCGGCATCCCAGCAGGCCTTGCTCGATGCGGATTTTGGCGCGTTCGGCACCCACCAGATGTATCGCGCCATCAATATTGCCGTCCATACACACATCAATGAGATGGGCATTCTTTTATTGCTGATGTCGTTTGTGCAGGGCTTCATCCACTACTCAGAGCGCACCCGCCGGCGCTGGGCCCAGCTCGCGGTTGTCAGCGGCTTCGCGCTACCGATCGGCATTCTACTGGAAATCAAATTGGGTATTGTGGGTAGCATTGTCGCCGATTTATTCGGTTTTACCATGATTGTCAGCCTCATGGCCATGCTGTTCGGCTTGTTGCGCTACACCGGGGCTCTTGATGTCGAAAAGGGGGAGGCAGCGTGATTGCAGCACAGCGCATTTTGATTCTCACCGGTATTGCCCTGATTGCCTGCACCATGGCCTTCGGGGTCGGTTACGCCATTTTCGATGAGCACCAGACACTGGTAGGCATGGGCATGCACCTGGCGACAGGTTTCATGGAAGCGTCCGGCGGTAATATGGAGGCGGCCTATGCTGCGCTGGACTCCTACGGCAGTCTAAGCCAGGAGTATCGCAACGAAGTACACTCCCACGGACACTGGGGCATGTTGTCGTTGATTCTGATTGTGCTGGGTCTGGTCTTCAAGCGCCTGTCCCTGGCAGAGGGCCAGGGTGTGTTGCTGGCCTGGGTGCTGGCACTCGGTGCAGCCTTGTTCCCGCTGGGTGTGCTGTTGCAAATAGGCCCCGCTGCCGGCCTGGGTAAGGTCCTCTCGATGCTGGGTTCCAGTGGCATGATCCTGGGATTGCTGTTTGCAGCCTACCGTTTGCTGAGACCTTCGAATCAGGGAGCCTCTGAACTAGTCTAAGACGCTTCTGGCTAACAGCAGAGGCCGGTAAAACCACATACGATCGCCACAGCTCCGCTGTTACTGCATTGTGGAACAAGCATTGTTTCGCTCGTGGGCAAGCAGTTTGGCAGGCTCTGCCCTATGCTTTGATACGATCACCTCGCTAACTTACTGGAGATTACTGTGTCTTATCTACGCGAATTCCCCGGCGCCAACATGCAGGATTTTCTGTATGGAACCGATGTTGAAACCCCTGGATTGTTTGTCGACGTCGGTCGCTCAATCCTTATCAGCCAATCTCAATTGACTCACAAAGACCGCGAGATGATGGCGGCCTATTGCCTGAGCCTCAACAACGCATTGCAGCCCATCAACGTGCACTCACGGAATTTTTCTCTGTTGGGCGGGGAGCGCTGGCTGATACAGGATCTGGTGCGTGACCCGGGTTACCAGAGTATTGATGAACGCTTCCGCCCGCTGTTGTGCATTATACGCAAGGCGACGGAAAAGGCCGATAGTGTGACCAGGGCAGATGTCGAAGCAGCCTATGAAGCGGGCTGGAACGGCCATACCATTCATCTGGTGGCAACCCTGACCGGGTTCTTCAACCAGATGGCGCGCTGGGTGAATATCCTCGGCATGAAATACGATGAAGAGGAAGTCCAGGGCTCTTCGGAGTTTCTGACCACGACCGGTTACCAGCGTGACTTCGATCCTGAATCGGGCGAGGCACCGGAAAATCCCAGCTTGACCGATGAGGAATACAAGCAGAAATTCCCTGATTATATGAGTACAACTTTTAGCATGGGTGAACAATCCCTGATCCAAACCAGCTGAGGGGGTCTGACTGCACGCCAGGGGCGATGCTACAGTACTCTAGTACTTACCATGTGCACTATCAGTCATGGCAAACGGAAGCGCTAGTCAAGGCAGCTGATCCTATAGGGAGTATAATTCCGACCCACAAGCTGGGAGAAGCCTGAACAGAACATGTTTTTACTGCGTTATTGGTCCAGCCTCAGTATTAGCCTTTTGATCCTGTGGAGTTATGTCATTTGGTGGGCAGTGATGGTGAACTACTATTTCAGGCCTGAACCGCGCATGTGGGTAACGTCTCTGGGTATCGGCGTCATCGTGGGTTTCGCTTTAATGCTGTCCACCGGTTCGATTTCCCTGGAGCGCTTCCGCAGGCGTTTTTGGGAGTCGGCACGACTGTTCATCTGTCCGTTCCTGGTTTCCAGCTTTTCCGCCCTGGTGGCGGGTAACAGTTTTATCCTGGTGTTTTCGCCCCGATGGGAGGAAAACATCGCCGCAGTGGCCAGTATTGCAGTATTTTTTCTACTGGTCCGTTTATTGAACATGATTGTACCTCGAGGTGAATAATGAGTCCGAATCCGAAATGGCCCGCCTTTAACTGGGAAGATCCTTTTCTACTGGAGCAACAGCTGACCGAAGAAGAGCGCCTGATCCGCGATACCGCGAAACAGTACGCCCAGGACAAGCTCGCACCCCGGGTGCGCGAAGCCTTTCGCGATGAGCACACAGACCCCGGTATATTCCGAGAAATGGGTGAACTTGGTCTGCTGGGTCCCACTATTAAGGGTTATGGTTGCTCTGGGGTGAATTATGTCAGCTATGGCTTGATTGCCCGTGAGATTGAGCGGGTGGATTCAGGTTACCGCTCCATGATGAGTGTGCAGTCGAGCCTGGTCATGTACCCCATCTATGCCTACGGGAGTGAGGAGCAACGGGAGAAATATCTGCCCAAGCTCGCGACCGGCGAGTATATAGGCTGTTTCGGGCTGACCGAACCCGATGCGGGTTCCGACCCCGGCGGCATGAGAACCCGCGCCAAAACGGTTGCCGGCGGTTACCAACTTTCCGGTTCCAAGATGTGGATCAGCAATTCACCGCTGGCCGATGTCTTCGTGGTCTGGGCCTTGAATGATGAAGGCAAGATTCGCGGCTTTATCCTGGAAAAGGGCATGAACGGCCTGAGTGCACCCAAGATAGAGGGCAAACTGTCCCTGCGCGCCAGCATTACCGGCGAGATTGTCATGGATGAGGTGTTTGTGCCGGAGGAAAATTTGCTGGCCAATGTAGAGGGTCTGAAGGGTCCCATGGGTTGTCTGAACAACGCCCGCTACGGTATCTCCTGGGGCGCTCTGGGTGCGGCTGAGGCCTGTTGGCACGTGGCGCGTCAATATACGCTCGATCGACAGCAGTTCAATCGGCCGCTGGCGGCCAACCAACTCATCCAGAAAAAACTGGTGGATATGCAGACTGAAATCTCCCTGGGCTTGCAGGGTTGTCTGCAGGCAGGCCGCCTCAAGGACCGCGATGAGTTGGCGCCGGAGCTGATATCCATGCTCAAGCGCAATTCCTGCGGCAAGGCGCTGGATATTGCCCGCATGGCCAGAGATATGCTTGGGGGCAACGGTATTTCCGATGAATTCCCCATATTCCGCCACATGGTGAACCTGGAAACGGTGAATACCTACGAGGGCACTCACGACGTGCACGCACTGATACTCGGTCGTGCCCAAACCGGTATTCAGGCGTTTAGTTGAACCATGTCTCGGGTAACTATGTCTCCAGTAGCCGTGTCTCGAGTAACCCAGGCGTATTGTCAGCGTTTCGCGATCAGCCAGATCAGCTTCCAGCTGGAAGCCGGTGTCGTTGAGAGCGCCGACCAGGTTTGCACTCTGGACATTGAATTTGAGCAGAATTGCCGGGTGCAGTTCAAGTTGCAGGGCGAACAGGCCCGCCTGGGTGAGAGAGTGAGCAAGCTCTCCGCCGATGGCACAGTGGCTGCCGCGGCTGCCGCTGACCCGGGGGTGATGGAAGACGAGCTGGAAGCCTTGTTCCATTCCATTGAAGGGCGTCTCACCCGGATACAGCACGAGGAGGAAGTGCAGAGCATCGTCTTCCTTGGAAATACATTTGTGCTGAATAACCAGACCGTGTTTGACGTCGTTGCCGACCTCGACGGCCGCCTCACCATTGAGATGCACAAGGGTGAGACGCGCCAGAGTGCTATGCTGTTGGCCAGTTCCCTGCTCGACGGCTTGTACGACGGCTCAATTTCTCTCAAAGAATGACGCAAATGGAACAGGGGCTGGAACTGATGCTTTTCGGCATGGGTTCCGTTGTTATCTTCCTCAGTCTTTTGGTCCTGGCCACGCTGCTGATGTCCTCTGTGGTGCTGCGTTTTTTTGCCGAGGAACGCGCGGCGCCTGCCGCGACGGCCGTTGCCAATGAGGTCCCGGTACTTGCCGTTATCACTGCGGCGATTCACAAACACCGCCTGAAACACCGCCTGCGCGGTCGCAGAAAAGTAGACTAAGGTTATTGTCCATGAGCGAGAATAAATCCCCCCTGGGTATTACCGACGTGGTGCTGCGCGATGCGTCACAGTCGCTGCTGGCCACGCGCCTGCGCATCGAAGATATGTTGCCCATTGCTGAAAAGCTGGACCAGATCGGTTTCTGGTCGCTGGAGACCTGGGGTGGGGCTACCTTTGATGCCTGTATCCGCTACCTGGGGGAAGATCCCTGGGAGCGGCTTCGTCAGCTGAAGCAGGCGATGCCCAATACCCGCCAGCAAATGCTGTTCCGGGGTCAAAATATTCTGGGTTATCGTCACTACGCCGACGATACGGTGAAAAAATTCGTCGAGCGCGCCGCCGTCAATGGGGTGGATGTATTTCGTGTATTCGATGCTATGAACGATATGCGCAATATCGAAACTGCCCTGCAGGCGGTGCGGTCATTGGGCAAGCACGCTCAAGGCACCATCTCCTACACGGTGAGCCCGGTTCATACCCTCGATACATGGATAGATCTCGGCAAGCAGATCGAAGATATGGGCGCGGATTCCATCGCTATCAAAGATATGGCTGGCCTGTTGCGTCCCTACGAGGGCTATGAGTTGGTCAAACGCCTGAAAGCAGCGGTGGATATTCCCATCCACATGCAGTGCCATGCCACTACCGGGCTATCGACTGCCACCGCGCTCAAGTGCATAGAGGCCGGAGTTGATAATGTGGATACGGCGATTTCTTCCATGAGCATGACCTACGGTCATTCCCCTACCGAGTCCCTGGTGGCGATCCTCGAGGGTACCGATCGGGATACCGGGCTCGACCTGGTGGCGTTGGAGGAAATTGCGGCATACTTTCGACAGGTGCGAAGGAAGTACGCCAAATTTGAAGGCCAGTTACGCGGTGTGGATTCCCGTATCCTGGTCGCCCAGGTACCTGGCGGCATGCTCACCAATATGGAGATCCAGCTGAAAGAGCAGGGTGCCGCGGATAAGTTGGACGCAGTACTGGAGGAAATTCCCCGGGTACGAAAGGATCTGGGCTACCTTCCCCTGGTTACGCCCACCTCGCAGATAGTGGGAACCCAGGCGGTATTGAACATACTCACCGGTGAACGCTACCAGTCGATCGCCAGGGAAACAGCCGGCGTTCTGAAGGGTGAATACGGTGCAACTCCTGCGCCGGTTAACTCAGAACTGCAGCAGCGAGTGCTGGAGGGGGGCGAGCCGATTAGCTGCCGTCCAGCGGATTTACTGGAGCCGGAACTGGACAAACTGACGCAAGACTTGCTGGCCCTGGCCGAGGAAAAAGGCCTGGCGATCAACGCGGGAGAGCGGCAGGTCGATGATGTGCTGACCTACGCGCTATTCCCGCAAATTGGTCTGAAGTTCCTGGAAAACCGCGGTAATCCGGATGCGTTTGAGCCAGCGCCGGGGCATGAGCCGGAGCCCCCTACGGCAGCGGCTGCCAGCGCAGCACCGGTTGCTGAAATTTATACCGTGACGGTCAGCGGTCAGTCCTATGTGGTTGAAGTGAGTGAGGGCGGGGATATCAGCGCAGTACAACCCGCAGCTGCCGCTACGCCGCTACCGGGTGCGTCTCCACCTACCGCTGTTCAGGCCGCCGGCGAGCCGCTAACCGCGCCACTGGCAGGTAATATACTCAAGGTCATGGTCGCCACCAATGACCACGTGCAGCAGGGTGATGTCGTGGTGGTGATGGAAGCCATGAAAATGGAAACCGAAGTACGCGCGCCCCGCGCCGGCAGCGTTGTCTCGGTCAACGTAAAAGAGGGCGATTCCGTCGCCGTCGGCGACCCCCTGATCAGCTTGGCTTGAGCGGGCATGGATAATTTGTTCAGCCTGTGGCAGTCCTCGGGCCTGGCGCAGATCAGTCTGGGCCAGGTGTTCATGATCGCTATTGGCCTGCTGCTCCTCTATCTGGCTATCGGCAAGAACTTTGAGCCGCTACTGCTGGTTCCCATCGGCTTCGGCGGTATTTTATCCAACATTCCCGGTGCCGGGATGGCGTTCTCCAGTGTGGAAAATGCGATTATCGGGGGTGACGCAGAGCTGCTCGCCCAATTGGCCCACAGCCTGGGCGTAACCGCGACAAATCATCTGCAAGAGGTTTTGGCGCATGCTTATCACGCCAGCGATGCAGCGACCCATACCCTGGTACAACAGTTGGCGTTGAATGCGGGCTTTGGCAATGGCATGCTTTACAACTTCTATACGGTGGCTATTGCCAGTGGTGTGGCACCCTTGGTAATTTTTATGGGGGTGGGTGCCATGACCGATTTTGGTCCCCTGCTTGCCAATCCCAAAACACTCTTTCTGGGAGCGGCAGCCCAGTTTGGGATTTTTACCACGGTGCTGGGGGCGGTTGGTCTGACTAAACTGGGGCTGACGGATTTCTCCCTCGCCGATGCTGCGGCCATCGGCATTATCGGTGGTGCCGACGGGCCCACGGCAATATATGTGGCCAGTGTGCTGGCCCCGGACCTGTTGGGCGCGATAGCGGTGGCGGCGTATTCCTATATGGCGTTGGTGCCGATGATCCAGCCGCCCATCATGAAAGCCTTGACCACAGTGGAAGAGCGCAAGATCGAGATGGTGCAGGCACGTCACGTCACCCGACTGGAAAAAATCTTATTCCCCCTGCTCCTGTTGCTGCTGGTGGCACTGCTGTTACCCACTGCCGCACCGCTGTTGGGTATGTTCTGTTTCGGAAATTTGATGAAGGAATGTGGCGTGGTTGATCGTCTGAGTGATACCACCCAGAATGCCTTGATCAACATCACCACCATTTTTCTGGGCTTGTCGGTAGGTTCCAAACTCAGCGCCGACAAGTTTCTGGATAGCAATACCCTCGGCATTCTGGGCCTCGGCATTGTGGCCTTTTGCATTGGTACTGCTTCTGGCGTGCTGATGGCTAAATTAATGAACCGGCTGAGCAGTACGCCAATCAACCCTCTGATAGGCTCCGCTGGCGTCTCAGCGGTGCCCATGGCTGCCCGCGTGTCCAACAAGG
>JAPUKZ010000293.1 GCA_027295405.1 Gammaproteobacteria bacterium | reverse complement strand
AGTCGGTCCCATCGTCGGTATCCCTACTGCCAGAATACACAGCGCCAAAGCCGAGTGCCTGGTTTGTGAAACTATAATCGCGCCGCCGCCCGCGCCTTTGCCTCAATCGCTGACCAATCCTTCGCATCTATTTGAGCACTGTCCAACATCCAGCTACCCCCGATGCAAAGTACGTTACCCAGCGCCAAATAATCCGGCGCAGTCGCTTCATTGATTCCGCCGGTAGGACAAAATTTTATCTGCGGTAATGGACCCGCGATGGACTTTAACATGGGTATACCCCCCGCCGCCTGTGCAGGGAAAAATTTCAGGTGGGAAAGTCCTTGCTCCAGTAATCTCATCGCCTCACTCGGACCACTCACTCCCGGCAGCCATGGCACCGACTGCTGTAGAGCTGCATCAATTAGTGCGGGAGTACTGCCGGGGCTGACTAAAAACTCTGAGCCCGCATCAATGGCTTTAGATAAATCAAGCAGACTAACCACCGTACCGGCACCCACAATCGCGTCCGGCACAGCTTGCTTTATCTTGCTGATAGCCGCCAGCCCGGCGTCGGTGCGCAGGGTTACTTCCAGCACCTTGAGCCCGCCGTTCACCAGGGCTTGCGCCAGGGGCACAGCATCTTCGATATCTTCAATGACAATGACAGGTATCACAGAGCTGGTAGTCATAATTTCCTTGATGCTGTACATAATTTTCATTCGTCTCTGGAAGTTTTATTAGTGCTATATAAATCGGAGTGCAATCAGGGCGCCCAGTAAACTTCAACGGGCAGCTTATTCTGATGCAAGATTGCGCTCACCGGCATCAACATTTCATCCGGGTTTGCCAATGCGCGCCGATAAACCGCCAATTTCTCCGCGCCGGTAATCAGCAAATGCAGTTGCCGCGACTGCAGCAGGCCAGCCAGGGTTAACGAAAGTCTCTCTGTCAATTTCCCGGTGACCTCGCTTTGCCTGGCCGTGATGGCCGCACAAAGATTGCTATTTCCAACAGCCAGTGCGGCTTCCAAACCCCGGGCAGCGGGAAACAGTGAAGCAGTATGTCCGTCCGGTCCCATTCCCAAAATGGTGAGATCAAAGGGCCGCTGCAATTGTCGATAGGCTTGCTCGCACAAGCTCTGTCCCAAAGCCGCCGTTTCCGCCGCCGTTTTCATCGCGACAAAATGTGCGTCTGCCGCCTTATCTCGCAACAGGCTTTTGTGTATGAAGGCTGCATTGCTACCGGCATGGTCGACATCAACCCAGCGCTCATCCACCAGGGCCACGGTAATCTTGGGCCAGGCAAGGTCTGCTTCTGACAATGCCTGGTATAAGGGCCTGGGCGTACTACCCCCTGAAACCAGCAGAGAGGCGAATTGCTGATCTTCAATAGCGGTACGCAGTCTTGTTGTGCAGTCTTTTAGCAAAGCCGCAAACAGCCTGTCTCGATCAGGGAAAAAGTGCTCAGAAATCACCGCTATTCCCGTTCCAACACTTCGCCGTTATTGAACCAGCGGCGGCCATCTTCTTCCAGCAAGGCATCGGATTCATCCGGCCCCCAGCTACCGGCGCGATACAAATTCGGCACTGACCCGGAGGTGTGCCAGGCCGCAATAATCGGGTCTATCCAGGCCCAGGCCTGTTCCACCTCATCGCGGCGAATGAACAAACTCTGGTTGGCTGCTGCCACATCAAGAATCAGGCGTTTGTAGGCGTCGCTGCGGAAATGGCTATAGGTATCGGAGAAATTCAGGTTCAAGGTGGCTGGCTGCAATTGCATATCCAGAGTTGCCAGGTTTTTCGACATCAGGGTTAGCTGGATGAGTTCATCGGGTTGCAAGCGAATTATCAAGCGATTGGGCGCCAGCGGGCCGGCTGAATCATCATAAACCCGGTGAGAAACGTCCTTGAACTGTATAATGATCTCCGCACAGCGCTGCTTCATTCTTTTCCCGGTGCGCAGGTAAAAAGGCACCCGCGCCCAGCGCCAGTTGTCGATATAGACGCGCAGGGCAACAAACGTTTCCGTGGTGCTATCGGCAGAGCCTAATTCTTCGATATAGCCCGGCACCAGGTCGCCGTTGTAACTGCCGGGTACGTATTGCCCGCGCACGGTGTGCTTATCAACATCCTCACCGCTCATGGGTCTCAGTGCCTCAAGCACCTTCAGCTTTTCTGCACGGATACTTTTAAAGTTAACTTTGTTCGGCGACTCCATCGCCACCAGGGAAAGTAATTGCAGCAAATGGTTTTGCACCATATCCCGCAGCGCACCGGCTTCATTATAAAATCCCGCACGGCCCTCCAGCCCCACCGTTTCTGAAATACTGATCTGCACATGGTCAATAGACTTGGCATCCCACAACTGCTCAAAAATCAGATTGGTAAAGCGCAAGGCAAACAGGTTCTGGACTGTTTCCTTACCCAGGTAATGATCTATTCGATATATACAGCTTTCGTCAAAAACCCTGGCAATGTCAGTATTAATCGCATCGGCAGAAGCCGCGTCATAACCCAGTGGTTTCTCTATCACCACGCGGCTATTTGCGCTTACCAGAGCTACTTGCGCCAGGTGCTGACAACAAACACCGAAAACCACAGGCGGGATTGCCAAATAGAAAATGCGCACTTTTTCTGGTTCCGGGTTCAGTAAGGCACTCAGAGACTGCCACTGTTCGTCGGCTACCGCGACATCCAGCACCAGTGGACACAAAAACTCCTTAAACTGGTCCCAGGCATCCGGGCAGAATTCTTCCGCTGCCAGGTGCTCCTGCAGTGCCGGTGTTACCTTCGCCAAATAATCTGCCGCATCCTCCGGGTTGTGGCAAGCGGCAATCACGCGCGAGCCAGACGGGAAGTTTCCTTCACGGTAAGCGCGGTATAAGGCGGGTATCAGTTTTCGAAGTGCAAGATCTCCCGAACCTCCAAAAATGACAATATCAAAGGGCTCAGTCATGGCTACTCTCTCTTGTGACCGTGGTGTGAACTAAAATATGGAAGCACCATCTTCGGCATTGCCCACCAGCGACCGGAAGCCGGCAAATAACTCTCGCCCCATACCCACTGTTGATTGATCACTCGCAACACGAGCTTCCCGCGCCAAAAATTCATCACCTATCACCCGCAGCACACCGGCGTTGGCATCCAGCTCGATAACATCACCATCGCGCAATTTTGCAATCGGCCCCTGATCCAGTGCCTCGGGCGAAAGATGGATGGCGGCGGGTACCTTACCGGAAGCGCCAGACATGCGGCCATCGGTCACCAACGCGACTTTAAAGCCCCGATCCTGCAACAGTCCCAACACCGGCGTTAGTTTGTGCAACTCGGGCATACCATTGGCTTTGGGACCCTGAAAACGTACCACCGCGACGAAATCCCTGTCCAACTCACCGGCCTCAAACCTGGTGCTGAGTTCATTTTGATGTTCAAAAATAACCACGGGGGCCTTCACATACCGATGCTCCGGTTTCACCGCCGACACCTTTATTACCGAGCGGCCCAGATTTCCGGTTAACAGCGCAAGGCCCCCCGTCTCACTAAAAGGGTGGTCGTGGCTGCTAATGATCTCTGTATCCAGGCTTTTTACAGGACCCTGGCGCCATTCAATCAGATCGCCCATTCCAGCACCGTCGACATCGCCATCACCCTCAGCTTCACTACGAAGAAAGGGTTCATCGCAATAACGCTGCATACCACCCTCGCCCAATATGGTTTTGACATTATCGTGCAGCAAACCGGCGCCCAGCAATTCCCGAATCAACAGAGACATTCCGCCGGCCGCCTGGAAATGATTCACATCAGCCTGGCCATTGGGGTAGATGCGACACAGCAGGGGCACCGCCGCGGATAAATCAGCCATATCCTGCCAGTTAATGATCACACCCGCCGCACGGGCTATCGCAATGATGTGTATGGCATGATTGGTGGAACCGCCGGTGGCCAACAAGCCCACTATGCCATTGACCAGGCTGCGCTCATCAATGATTTCACCTAATGGAGTATAGCCTGCGGACAGGGCAGTCAACTGCACCAGTTGTTTTACGGCGCTGCGAGTTAACTGTTCTCTGAGCGGGGTACCCGGATTGATAAAGGAGCTGCCGGGCAGGTGCAGGCCCATCATTTCCATCAGCATCTGGTTGCTGTTGGCGGTGCCGTAAAAGGTGCAGGTACCGGCACTGTGATAGGACTGACTTTCGGCCGCC
>JAPUKZ010000292.1 GCA_027295405.1 Gammaproteobacteria bacterium | reverse complement strand
ACCGGGATCAACGGGGTCGCAGCCGGGCGCTGCAAATCGGGAACTCTGACTACTTCCTGTTTCCCGTCACCATGATATCCCGGCGTGCGGAAGTCGGGACCGAGGTGGACGTTGACGCCATTTTCGAGAAGGCCAACACCTTGATGCAGCCCTACCGCCAGCCCCTGCCGTTCCAGTAACCAGCCGGTTTCACGTTTACCGCACAAGACAATGAGCAGCCAACAACCCGCTTTTGAGCTCGACCTGGAAAACGCCGACCGTGCGATTCTCCAGCTAAGCGGCACCTGGGACCTGGACCAGCAAACGCCGGCTTTCAATCAACTGCTGGAGGAACTGCAACAGCACCAACCGCGCCAGATCGTCTGCGAGGCGGAACAGCTGGCGGAATGGGACAGCAGCCTGATGGCGTTCCTGCTGCAGTGTCATAATTATTGCGCCAGTGCGGGCATTGAGCTGCAAACGAACGCCCTGCCCGAGGGTGCCCGTACCCTGCTTGGTTTGAGCACCGCGGTGGGCACCCACCAGCGACCCGCTGAATCCGGCAGGAGTCTGTGGCAGACGCTCAACCCCGTCGCCAAGCTGAACCGGGTGGCGGACAATCTGGAAGGTTCGCTGGGTTTTCTGGGTGAACTGACCCTGGCCACGTTGCGACTGTTGCGGGGCAAGGCCAACATCCGGCGCGCAGACTTCAGGAATTTCCTCTACCAGGCCGGGCCCGATGCCCTTCCCATTATTACCCTGACCAGCTTCCTGATGGGCATGATTTTGGCGTACCTGGGCGCCGCCCAACTGGCCCAGTTTGGTGCACAAATTTACGTCGCAGACCTGGTTACCATCGGCATGCTGCGGGAAATGGGCGCGCTGATGACTGCCGTGGTCATGGCGGGTCGCACCGGCGCCGCCTACGCGGCACAGCTGGGCACCATGCAAACCCGGGAGGAGATCGATGCGATTGTTACCCTCGGCATTTCACCCATGGAATTCCTGGTGTTGCCCCGCTTTATTGCGCTGGTGCTCATAATGCCGCTGCTGTGCCTTTACGCCGACCTGGTGGGAATCCTGGGGGGCGGCCTGGTGGCACTGGGTATGGGTGTTTCCCTGACCCAGTTTGTGAACCAGGCTCAGGAAGTGCTGAGCTTCACGCACCTCAACGTCGGCCTGTTCAAGAGCACGGTGTTCGGCATCCTGATCGCGATCGCCGGCTGTCGTGCCGGCATGAATTGTGGCCGCAGCTCCGCCGCCGTCGGCCAGGCTGCCACTGAGGCAGTGGTCACCTCCATCGTCTATATCATCATCGCCGACGCCGTATTCAACATTATGTTCCAGCAGATGGGGATTTGAGTGTGAGCGACACACAAGCCCATATCCAGATCAAAAACCTCACCATGGCTTATGGCTCATTGCTGATTCAGCAGGGCCTGACTTTCGATGTCAACCGGGGTGAGGTATTTATCATCATGGGTGGCAGCGGTTGTGGGAAAAGCACCCTGCTCAAGCATATGATCGGGCTGTCCCCTCCCGCCGCCGGCGAGATTCTCTACGCTGGTGAGAGTTTTCAGGCTATGGACCCTGAAGGCCAGTTCCGGTTGCGCCGCAACTGGGGTATCACCTACCAGTCCGGCGGCCTGTTCAGCGCCATGACCCTGGCAGAGAATACCGCGCTGCCACTGCAGCAATACACGAAGTTGGGAGGGGCAGAAATTGCCGATATCATCGCCTATAAACTCGCCCTGGTGGGCCTGGGCGGCTACCAGGACTACTATCCCTCGGAAATATCCGGCGGCATGCAAAAACGCGCCAGCCTGGCCCGAGCCATCGCCCTGGATCCGGACATCCTGTTCTTCGACGAACCCTCGGCGGGACTGGATCCAATCAGCTCACAATTATTGGACGAACTGATTGTAGAAATGAAAGAATCACTGGGAGCCACGGTGGTGATTGTCACCCACGAGTTGGCGAGCATTTTTGCGATCGCCACCAACTCTGTATTTTTGGATGCCGAGACCAAGACCATGATCGACTACGGCGACCCAACGCAACTGGTGCACAGTAGCGAACACGAAAAAGTGCGGCGCTTTCTCGCCCGCGGGAAAACGCCTATCGAGGTAGCACAATGAACAAGCAACCCAGCACCCTGGCGATCGGCCTGTTTGTTATCGGGGCCCTGCTGATACTGATAGCGACCGCCGTGTTTGTCAGTCGCGGTGGTTTTGGCTCCGATCGGGAGAAAGCGTTGCTGGTCTTTGATGGTAACGTCAAGGGCCTGAACATCGGTGCACCTGTCGCCTTCAAGGGCGTGCAGATCGGCCAGGTTACCGGAATTGAGCTGATCCTTGATACCAACACCTACACCGTGGTGATGCCGGTGGAGATAGAAATCAGCGACCGTCGTATTCGCAAGATCGGGCCAAATCAGGATGAAGATTCCCTGGAACACCTGATCAGGAATGGCATGCGCGGGCAACTGCAGCTGCAGAGTTTGCTGACCGGCTTGTTGTACGTGCAACTGGATCTGCACCCCAACACGGAAGAACGCTATGCCGATGTCGAATCAGATCTGCTACAGCTGCCTACCATTCCCACCGATCTGGAAAAACTCTCCAGGAACCTGGCGGAACTGGACCTGAAATCAATGCTGGACAATTTGCACAGTGCCATCATTGAAATAAACGAGTTGATGAGCGACCCGGCCCTGGACGAAATACCCGGCAATATCAACCTGGCCCTGGAGGAGATAGAACAATTGTCCCGGGTACTACGCGGTGAGGTGGAAGTGGCCTCACCCGGCCTCCGCCGCCTGATTGAGCACACAGATGAAGCGGTGCAACAGTTCAGTACCGAACTACCCATTCTGTCGCAATCAGCCCAGGCCAGCCTGGCAGGTTTGCCAGCCGCAATCAGCAGCTTCGAAGACACCATGGGGACCCTGGATTACACCCTGTCCGATGACTCGGCGACCATGTACGAAGTGAAGAAAGCGGCCGGGGACTTGGCTGGGGCTGGCAGGGCCCTGCAGGCCCTCGCGGAAAGTCTGGAAAAACAACCCGAAGCTCTGCTCCGTGGCAGATCAAAGCAGGAGTAATCCCACCATGATTTTCGCAAAAAATTTGCTCCCGGTACTGCTTTTAATCCTGCTGGGCGCCTGTGGTAGCACGCCACCCAGCAACTACTATATGCTAAGTGCCAATGCCGGTGGCATGCCCGGCAGCAGCGGGCCTGCCCTGGGTATCGGGCCCATCCAGGTACCGGAGTACCTGCGCCGCAATACCATGGTCCTGAACCGGGACAGCCACCGGCTGACACTGGCGGAATACGACCGTTGGGCCGAACCCCTGAAGGAAGGGATAGCCCGGGTGGTCGCACTGAATCTCGCGGTATTACTGGACACGCAACAGGTGCAACGCTACCCCTGGCGTCGGCATTCGCCTCCGCAATTCGGTGTCAGTGTACAGGTGATCCAGATGAGCCTGGAGGGCAATCAGGCCAGCCTGGTCACTGAATGGAGCCTCACCGATGTCGCGACCAGCGTTGTCGTTGTCCAGAAAATCAGCAGTTTCAAAGTCTCTGCCGACAGCGGCGCAGACGCGGTGGCCGCAGCATACAGTGACTTACTGCTACAGCTGAGCGAGGAAATCGCCGCCGCAACCCGCGAACAGCTGGCCACGGCCAGCACTTGAACTGGCAGAGACGCGAGGCGAGGCGGGCGGGTCCAGCAGAGTCAAGTGATCAGCCTTATCCTCAAAAGCGTGGCCTAGCTGGGCTGATTACTGGGCTTTCGCCTTGTACTCGCGTAATTCCTCGTTGAACGTGTTAGCTACGGCTTCCATCTCATCCACCGCTGCATTGTGTTCATTCATGCGGCTTGCCCGCTCCTCTTCGCTGACTTCCTCACCGGCTGCTTCGCCTTCAGCGGTCAGGCACTTGAGGTAGGCCTCGGCTTCAGCAACGTAGGTTTTTACCGCCTTCTGACCCTCCGCCATTGTCGCCAGATCAGCGACTTCTCCATCCGGCAGAACCGGCGCCACCGGGTGAACACACTCAGCGAAGCTGATGGATGAAAATGCCAACAAAAAAGCAGTCAGAACGAGTTTCATAATAGGAAATTCCTGTTTTTTTATCATGCGTCCCGAACTTAGCAGGTTGTGCCCGGGAAGCCAATCTAGCGCCAGTCGGACAGGGTCGGTGCCCGGGAACTTGTACTCCTTCAACATGATATTGACGGAGTACTAGTCACAAATTAACCCAGCTATTGAGTGCGCGCAGGCGAAAGCGGGTGCCCTGAAAATCGAGCACGATAGATTCCGGCAGGATTTCGACCAAGCGCAGGCCGGGTAGCACGGCATCTCCTTCCCGACGGACTTCACGGTTCAGCGTCACCATTCTTTCGCCGGCGTTGCTGGACCAGCTGTAACTACTGAAGAAGATACTTGGAATCTCGTCCTTAGGAGTATAACTACCGCCACACGGCTCGCAGACAGCAATGTCGATCCGAACGCGGCCCGGTCGAACACCCG
>JAPUKZ010000291.1 GCA_027295405.1 Gammaproteobacteria bacterium | reverse complement strand
GGCTGGAGCCCAGATCCAGCGCCAGGCCGCGCTTGTTGCGATTGGCGCCAATAAACATGGCGCTATCCAGGCCCTGTCGGGGGCCCAGGTGGCGTGACTCGTCACCGCGTAGTGGTTCGACCTTGATGACATCGGCGCCGAGATCCCCCAGCATGGCCGCGCCGTAGGGGCCGGCCAGGACCTGGGCCAGGTCAATTACACGGATGTCCGCAAGGGGCAATGCCATAGCTCAGCTCCGTCCCCTATTTTTTGCCTATTTTTCAAATAAATCTGTCCCCTTTACTGTCCCTTTACTGTCAAGAAGGTCTGTCTGATAAAGTCCCGTGCGGGGCGTTGTACCAGATGGGCGAGGTCCAGGCGCGTTCCTGAATGGTCCTCGGCACATCGGGATCGGTGCAGCTGTCCGGGCGATCCGCCGCGGGCAGTTTATTGCATTGGAACGTGCTCCAGCGACAGCTGGGGTTTTCGAGCACCCGGGAATAGTAAACCGCCGATTGTGTGGCGTCGAAATCCGGATCCTCCCACACCGAGCATAGCTGGGAATAGCCCGGGCCGCTCACCTCGCAGGTGTCCGTATCGACGCTGGCGCCATTATCCGGTTCACCGGCGATATCGTAAACCGCCTGGTGAGTTCTGCCGGCGCCATCTACCCAACCTTTGACGATCTGGATGCGCTGCAACAAGTTGCCGTTGGGATCTTGCGGGGCGCTGGCAACAAAAAGCGGCGAATTCACTTGTGCGGGTTTGGGCGGTAATTCTCCCCCCATGGGCACGCCCAGGGCATAGCCCTGGCTGACCAGCTCTTTTGATTTGCACAGGCTCAGCGGCAGTTCCCAGGCGGCAAAAAAACGTGGTTCGATGCGCGGGCCGCTGGTGCCGAAAGTCTCCCGTCGCTGCATGGCCGCGAACAGTGATTGGCGACTGTTCTCCTCCGCCCATATACCGGCCAGGCCACCGGGGTTGTAGCGCACCGGAGAACCCTTGGCGATGCCACCGGGCACTTCCACGGCGCCGCGCAACCTGTTCAACGTCTCGCGATCGGGGCCGCTGGCGCCCATGTAAGCGCGCTCCGTGCTGGCAGTGGGGGTACCGTTGTGGTTGTCAGTGGCGGCGACAATGCCCAGCTTGAAAGGATTGACGCCGAGCTTTTCGGCTTCGCTGAGACCGGTACTGAGCGCGTAACGGACATAGCTGAAACGTGACAGACAGCCGATCAGGCGCATATTGCCACTGCCGTACTCCTCGCCGCAATCCTCCACCGGTTCCGAAGGTGCTCGCAATTTTTCGAAATCACACAGCTCGTCTTTGCCGCCCACAACAGTGGACAAGCCATTGCGACATTCCGAATCCCCCTTTACCTGCAAGATTTCCACCAGCGGCTCCAGCTCATTGCGCAGCTTCGCGTATTCCTGTTGTCGGGCGAGGCTCAAGTCGTCCCGGTAGGAGTAGGGATACCACATGCGACCGCTGCTCCAGTTGCTGTTGTGGGGGATGGTCAATACATCGCAGTCACCGCTAGCGTCGATGCAGCTCTGCTTGAGCCAGCGCCACAGTTCCTCCGGCTGTTTCATATCATTGGCGCTGACAACCGCCGGGGGCACACTCGCGGAGGCGAAAATAACGTTGCGGTGCAGGTTGGAAGCTTCCTTGGCCAGGGTGTATTCGTAGGCGTGGAAGGTAGTAAAACTGCAGTCGGCGGAACGGTCGTACCACTGTTCATTGGCGCGTTGGTTCTCTTCCCAGGCGCTGCGGGCCTCAATGCGGCAATCGCCACCCCCTTCGCCACAGACCCTGGCGGAGCGATTGCCACCGAATATGGCTTGCGAGGCGAGCCGGATTAGCGGTTGCATGATATCTCCCATGGGCAGGCGCACATCGCCGCGGTAGACCTTACATACCAGCGCCTGGTACCCGGCGCTGCGGGGGTTGAAACAAACCCGGCGTTCCCCCAGTTTGCCCGCATGATCAGTCACGGCGGCGAAATCCAGGACCCGGTCAATGCTGACAGAGGGTACCGTCGCAGCGGCTGGATCGTCCAGTAGGCGGTACTCCACAGTAGTCCCCGTGGCAAAGGCGTAGGCATCGTCTGCGCTGTTGGTGACGCCAAAGGCAGTGGCATCAAAGGAGGCCGCCGTGTGTATGTGGAGTGCGCCGAACCAGGCCTGCTGCAATGGGTTGCTGTTGGAGCAGGGTTGGCGTACGGCGCTGGCAAATTCCGGGCGGCTGGCTGGTCGGGCAAAAAATGCCGCAATTTCCTCGGGATTATTGGGCGTACGCTGCAATTCATAGCGCAACCAGGCATAGCCACCGGCGGCGAGCACAACGACAGCGGCAATTATCGCGAACAGGGAGAGCAGGCTTGTCTTGATGCGGCTCACGTGTTTACCTACCTCGGGTCAGGAATACTGATTATAGTAACCCGTTCCCGAATTTTTGGGCTGGTTCTGAATGAAAATGGTGAACAGTAATTTGCGTATCAATATGACCGGGACCGAGTCAGATCCGGTTGCGGCGGCGAAGCGTTACCAGACGGCGCTGGACATGGCCGCCTATGCCGATGCGCAGGGCTTTAGCTCGGTCAATGTCGAAGAACACCACTGTGCGGACAATGCCTGGCTGCCGTCACCACTGACCATGGCGGCGGCCATTGCCGCGCGTACCCGGAACTGCAGCGTGGGGATCATGGCGCTGCTGGTGACCCTGTACGACCCGGTACGCCTGGCGGAGGATCTGGCGGTGATCGATCTGATCAGCAATGGTCGGCTCAACTTCGTGGCGGGCATGGGCTATCGGGAAACCGAATTTCACGCCATGGATAAACCCTACGAGACGCGCGGTGCCTGGATGGACCACGTGCTGGATACGCTGTTGGCGGCCTGGGGTGATGAACCCTTTGAATACAATGGCCAGCTTATCAACGTCACCCCCAAGCCCGTGCAGCGGCCCCACCCCCTGTTCCTGGTTGGCGGCATGAGCAGACCGGCGGCGCGGCGGGCGGCGCGGCGGGGGCTGCCTTTTGGCCCACCGATTGCGTCGCCTGAACTGGAGGCGCTGTACTTTGAGGAGCTGGCCAAACATGGTCACGAGGGTGGCTATGTGTATACGCCCCCCGCAGATTTTTCGGTGTTGTTTATCGACGAAAACCCGGATCGCGCTTGGCAGGAACTGGGTGAGTATTTTCTGGTGGAAGCGGTGGAGTACAGAAGTTGGAAGGAAGAAGGGCTGCAGCGACCTTTGGAGTTTGCAAGCTCCAGCGTGGAGGCCCTGCGGGAAGAAAAACGCTACGAAATCATTACCCCTGAACAGTGCATACACCGCCACAAAACCCGGGAGGAGTTCTTTGCCACGATTCATCCCCTGATTGGTGGTATGCCACTGGAGCGGGGTTGGGCCTGTCTCAAACTGTATGCAGAGCAGGTGCTACCGGCACTGGCCGAAGACTAGGGATAACCAGCATGCGTGTACTGATTGAAAATTACCGTAACCTGCCTGCCGGCCACTGCGGCAGCGGCGCCATGCGCAACCTGATTTTCCACTACTGTGGCCTGGAGCTGGAGGAGGGCGTGGTGTTTGGACTGGGCGCCGGGCTGGACAGCGTTTTCTTCAGCTACGAGAAAGCATCGCCACCCTTCATGTTGTTCGGCCGCGGTTCCAGCATGGAGGCGGACCTGGCCGAGACCCTGGGAATGGACTACACGGAGCAGATGCAAGCCGACAACGATCTGGCCTGGCAGGAGGTGCGGGAAGAGGTGATGGCGGGGCGGCCCACCATGCTATCGGGGGATATCCTGTACCTGGACTATCGCGAGTTCAAGGTCCACTTCCCCGCCCACCGCTTCGTGCTGTTGGGGTTCGATGAGGACAAAGAAGAAGTATATATCGCCGATCGGGTGCGCGAGGAGACGGAAACCTGCTCCATGCGGGGTCTGCGGGCCAGTCGCAATCCACCCGACGCTATTTCAACCTACAACACCTGGGGAAAATTCTCTTCCGCTGCGCAACGCAACAGTCTGCCGGATGCCTGTGGTCTGGCCCTGTACAAGACAGTAACACGCATGCAGGGCATGGACATGTCCCAGCGTGAACTCATGTCCATTTCGGCTGGTGACGATGACGCCATTTTGGAAGTGGGACTGAAGGGCTTACGCACATTGGCGCAGCAGATGAAAACCTGGCCCGAGCGTGAAGATGCAGCCGCCCACGCCCAGTATGTCGACAATGCCATTATCAAGTACGGCACCGGCGGTGGTTTTTTCCGCAATTATTTTGCGGTGTTTATGGCCTGGGCCCGGCAGCAGCGACCGGACCTGGTCAGCTCCGCGACTGTCGATTTGGCGCAGCGGGCGGCGGATGAATGGAATGCCCTGTCACCCACCATGCAAGCGCTGGTCCAGGCGCCCGGGGACCGGGCCGGTTGGGAGCAGGCCCATACCCAGGTGCTGGAAATTTTCGAGACTGAGTACTCCTTGTTCGGGCACCTTGGTGACAGGGTATTGCGCACTGCCTAGTGTCCTGTAACGGATACCGACCGCCACCAGCCACAGTGGTAACAACCAGAGCTTGGGGTGTTTTTCTTCAGCGGGTTTTTACTGCATACGTCAGTAGTTGCGAATCCACTAAAAAATCAGCGTTGATGGCCGCGTGGTCTGACAGGCGCCGCCAGATGCCGCTGCGCAGCAATCTTGCCGACTGTAAATGCAGGCCACGGAAGTAGATTCGGTCCACGCGCAATACCGGTAAAGCGGCCGGGAAGCTGCGTGCGGGCCGGCCCTTCATTTCGGTGATCACTTCGGAAAATCCCAGCTGTTCGCGCATCACGCGATCACCGCGCATGCGCCAGTCATTGAAATCCCCGGCCACGATCACCGGGTCGTCGGGACCGCAATGGGTTTCAATCAGTTCCTGAAGGCGCTTGATCTGGTAGCGGCGCTCCCGCGCCAGCAGCCCCAGATGCGCGCAAATCAAGGTCAGGCCATTCTCCAGTTTGCCGTAGAGCAGCCCCCGGCGGGAGAACTGCCAGCGGCTGATGTCGTGATTTTCCCAGACGGCGAAGGGGTATTTACTGAGTATGGCGTTGCCGTGGTGACCCTGCTCGACGATGGCGTTCTTACCGTAGGCGAAGTGGCTCCAGATGCTGTCCGCCAGGAACTCGAACTGGCTGTCTGCGTCGGTGTCGGCAAACTGGCGGCGTCCGTAGGAGAGGCCGTCGCCCACCACTTCCTGCAGGAAACAGATGTCCGCGTTGACGCTGCGTATAGCCTCGCGAATATCGTGCAACAGGAACTTCCGGTTGGAGGCGTTGAAGCCCTTGTGGATGTTGTAGGAACAGATGCGAAGTTCGGTGTCGATTACTGTGTCCTCTCTTTTATTTTTCCAGCCAGGTCATCCTTCATCCCCAGCAGGGCTTGCAACAATACCCCACGTATGCGGTTGTTGATCGCATTACGTTTTTCGGGTCGGTTCAGACCGATATATTGAACTCCATCGCTGCAATCCCCAAGCTAAATTAACTCGTCGTTCTGCTTCATGTATAGTTCCGCCATCAACCTGATCTGATTGGGAGACATGATAATGGAAGTTAGCGATAAAGTGGCGGTGGTGCATAAGTATGTGGAAGCATTTGCCAAGTCAGATATAAACTTGATCCGTGAAATCTATGCCGATGACGCGCTGGTGGAGGACCCCGTCGGCAGTGATCCCCATGTGGGTATCGCGGCCGTCTGCGGATTCTACGAGGGTGCTTTCGGCATGGGCGTCACCCTGGAACTGACCGGCGCACCGCGCTGTGCCGGGAATTCGGTAGCCTTTCCTTTTCAGGTACATGCGGGCGAGATGCGGATTGAAATTATCGACGTGTTCGAATTCGACGAGCAGGGTAAGGTATGCAGCATGCGCGCGTACTGGGGGCCGGATAACACTGTTAGTTAAGTGGGCTTGGAGGTAGACTTTGCACCATGTCTGACCTTCAAGCTGATGCCGATGTGGAGTTGTTGAGCTGCGGCTCCTGCCAGGCGCCTGTGATAAGGGGGTTCGGTAACTGCCACAGCTGCGGGTCTCCGCAATCCGGGAAGGAGTTCCCCTACGTGTCCCATACCGGGGCCACCACTGAGCTGGCGCCCCTGTTCAAATGGTGGGCTGCCTGGTCCGGCCTGATCTGGGTGTTCAGCGGCTTCTCCCTGGGTACCACCTCATCCCTGCTAATCACCGGCCTTGCCGTGATCTACCTGGTCCGCATCCTGCGCGCCTATTTCTCCAACTAGCCAACTCGCCCCGACCCAAAAGTTATCCACAAAACCTAAAGGGGGCCGGGGCCGCTAGGGGTTTTGTGGATAACTTTTATCCCCGAAAAGAGGGGCATGCTGGGCACAGTACACTAGACTGAAGGCATGGAAAAAATACTGTATCCGGTCTGGAAGGCGCCGACGCTGGGCGGCGATGAGTTCCGGGACTTGCTGTTGCAACAGTTGGGCCCAGAGTTGATTGCAGCGGGCGTGCGCGGGCTGCGCGTCTCGGTGGCGGACAGCGAGGTGGAGCCAGCCGCGGGTTTGCGTCAGGCAAACTGTCGGCCGGTGATGGATGCGATGCTGTCGGTGTGGCTGGACAGTTCGGTGTTTCGGGCAACCGTCGAAGCGCTGATTGAGGCGAGGGTGGCGCGCATGGTCGGCTATCTGGTGACCGAGTCGGAGCCGCTTGTGAATACCGAACATCCACCGGTGGCAGGGGAGCGCACCTATGGCATGGCGCAGGTGGTGTTTTTGCAGCGCCCGCGCCGGCTCAGTGAACAGCAGTGGCTTGAGATCTGGCACGGCAGCCACAGCCAGCTGGCCATCGATACCCAATCGACCTTTGGCTACCGCCAGAATGTGATCGTGCGCCCCATGACTTATGCGGCTCCGCCCTTCGACGCGATTATCGAAGAGAACTTTCCGCCCGAGGCCATGACCTCGCAACACGCCTTCTACGGTGTGGATAGCGACGAGGAACTGCAGGTCAACCTGCAAGCCATGATTGACAGCTGTGTGCGCTTTATCGACTTCGACAAAATCGATGTGATCCCCACCAGTGAATACCTGCTCAAGGCGATCACCGCAACCTAGGAAACCATCATGATCAGCTCCGTTCAGATTCGAATCGCGTTTTCGTGCCTGGCTCTGAGCCTATGCTCATTGTCTGCCGTCGGAGACAGTTATTCTCCCTATGCTGGCGAAGCGTTTCCCCGCCAGGTGTTTTGGGGGGATACCCACCTGCACAGTTCCTACTCGGCGGACGCCAGTGCCGCGGGAAATGTCAATCTGGACCCGGTCGCCGCCTATCGTTTTGCCCGGGGCGAGGCGGTGACGGCTCACAATGGCATGCAGGTGCAGCTGATTCGGCCGCTGGATTTCCTGGTGGTGTCGGATCACGCCGAGTACCTGGGGATGATGCCGCAGTTACGGGCGGGGAACCCGGAAATTCTGGCGACACCCACCGGCAAGCGCTGGTTCGATATGCTGCAGGGGGACGACGATACCCGGATGAAGATGGTGATGGAAGTTATCAATTCTCTGCATGAACCCAAGATAGAAGCACCCGCAGCGCGTCGCACGGCCTGGGACTCCATGCTGCAGGCCTCCGACGACTACAACGAGCCCGGGCGCTTCACCGCCTTGTCGGGCTATGAATGGACCTCCATGCCTGATCGCGGCAACAACCTGCACCGCGTGGTGGTGTTTCGGGATGGGGCGGACAAAACCTCACAAATCCTGCCCTTTTCAGCCTTTGACAGCGAAAACCCCGAGGACCTGTGGCGTTTTCTGGAGCGCTACGAGCGGGACACCGGGGGTTCGGTGATGGCCATACCTCACAACAGCAACCTCAGCAATGGACTGATGTTCCAGGCCACCGACTATGCCGGCAATGCCATAGATCGCAAATACGCGCAGTGGCGGTTGTACTGGGAACCGGTGATGGAAGTCACCCAGATCAAGGGTGACAGCGAGACCCACCCGCTGCTTTCACCTGACGATGAGTTTGCCGACTATGGAACCTGGGATCGCAGTAATCTGTTGGGCAGCGCCGCCAAACAGAACTGGATGTTGGGTGCAGAATACGCCCGCTCCGCCATGAAGCTGGGACTGAAATTGCAGGCGCGCACCGGCGTAAACCCCTATCAGTTTGGCATGATCGGCAGCTCGGACGCGCACACCGGCCTGGCTGCGGTGCGTGAGGACAACTACTGGGGTAAGGTCACCTTGATGGAACCGAACCCGAAAAGGGTATCTGACGCTTTCATTACCTCCCAGGTTGATTCCGCGTTGAATACCTATGCCTGGGAGCAATTGTCCTCCGGCTATGCGGCGGTGTGGGCCCGGGAGAACAGCCGTGAGGGAATCTTCGATGCCCTGCGCCGACGTGAGGTCTATGCCACCACCGGCTCCCGTATCACGGTGAGGTTTTTCGGGGGCTGGGAGTTTGAACAGGCAGATCTGGCGCGCCCGGACCTGGCCAAACGCGGCTACGCTGTGGGCGTACCCATGGGTGGTGAGCTGGCCGCTTCGGAGGATGAATATGCTTCACCCGGTTTTCTGGTGTCCGCCCAGCGCGACCCCGAGGGCGCCAACCTGGACCGAATACAAATCATCAAGGGCTGGCTGGATGAAAATGGTGAGGCCAACGAACAGGTATACGACGTCGCCTGGGCGGGAGAGCGCAGGCCCGGTCCCGATGGGAAAATTCCCGGGCTGGGCAGTAGTGTAGCAGGCGATGGCATCAGCTATAGCAACAGCATCGGTGCACCCCTATTGTCGGCGGTCTGGACCGACCCGGAATTTTCTGCTGCTGACCACGCCTTCTACTACGTGCGCGTGATCGAAATTCCGACCCCGCGCTGGTCAAAATTTGATGAAGCCTACTTTGATGTGACTGCACCGGAAGATGCGCCGGCTACTACCCAGGAGCGGGCTTACACCTCAGCTATATGGTACGTACCATGAACCGCAATTCCTGAAGTCCAGGCTGTTGCTGGGCAAGACTGGAGCA
>JAPUKZ010000290.1 GCA_027295405.1 Gammaproteobacteria bacterium | reverse complement strand
CGATGGACGAGCTCAACACCACTTTCCGCTTCAACGACGCGGTGATTCGCAACCTGATTATCCGCCGTGATGGTCCTGAGACTGAAGAGTCCTTCATCATGAAGCAGGAGAAGGAACAGCGCGAGCGCAAGAACCGCTATGAAGAGCGCCAGGCCGCTGAGGCAGCCGCTGCTGCCCGGGCATCTGAATCTGCCGCGGAAAAAGTAGCTGAGGAAGTCGCCGAGGAGGTGGCCGAGGAAGTGGCCGATGAATCCGCTGCTGACAGCGTCGAAGAACCCGTTGAAGCCGTTGCGGCTGCCGACGACGAAGAGAAGTAACCCGGGAGGATTGTTCCATGGCACGTTTTTTCCGTCGCCGTAAGTTCTGCAAGTTCACCGCTGAGGGCATCAAGGAGATCGACTACAAGGACCTTGATACCCTGAAGCAGTATGTATCTGAAACCGGCAAGATTGTTCCCAGTCGTATCACTGGAACCAAAGCCAAGTATCAGCGTCAATTGGCTACCGCAGTGAAGCGGGCGCGTTTCCTGGCTTTACTGCCGTATTCGGACGCTCACCGATAAGCGAAAGAAGCCGGAGTACTGCATTGAAGCGCTATGCGTGGCCTAGCTGAATACGTCATGCGGGGCCGGATGCAGGCCCTGTGGGTGGCCGTTCTCGGCGCCAGTACTCTGATGTTCTCCTGGATCAGCGCGGCGGTAATCGCGCTGGTCACATTGCGTCGCGGGCCGGCGGAAGGCGCTTATATCCTGGCCTGGGCTGTGTTGCCCGCCGGGTTTTTACTGTTCACTTTTGGTGACAGTGGTCCCCTGGGCATGATCGTGGGGACAACCGCCGTGGCGGTAATTTTACGTTGGCTGGGGTCATGGCCGCTGGCGTTGCTGGCCGCGATGGTGGTTGGCGCGGGAACCGGGTTTGCCCTGCTGACGTTTGGCGGAGCCTACCTGGAACAGTTGGCCGCGGTTTTTGCCGATTTTTTCGGCCGCTTCGAGGGCAGTTTACCCCAGGCCCAGCTGCAGGCGCCGGGTGTGGCCACCCTCGCCGGGATGCTGGGCCTGATAAACGCAGTCAGTTGTGTGCTGTGTTTGCTGTTGGCCCGCTGGTGGCAGGCAGCGTTGTATAACCCGGGTGGATTCCGTAAAGAATTTCATGGCTTACGCCTGCCACTGCAGTTCAGCCTCTGGTTGGTGCTGGGCATGTTGGTGGTGAGTACGATTGGATCGGAGTATCGCCCCTGGGCGATATTGTTTGCGGTGCCTTTGAGTGTCGCCGGCCTGGGATTTGTCCACGCCCGCGCCGCGCACCGGAAGTTGGGTCCGGGTTGGCTGAGCGTATTCTATTTGCTATGGATGTTGCTGGACCCGGTGAAACTGATTGTTGTTGGCGTGGCGGTGGCGGATAGCTGGATAGATTTTCGCTCGCGCTGGCCACGACCGGATCAAGACGAAGATTTACAATAAAGAGGGCGCTGCCCTCCGCAAGAGAGGAAACCACGATGGATGTCATTTTGCTGGAGAAAATGGGCAAACTGGGTGAACTGGGCGACCGGGTAACCGTGAAGCCTGGTTACGGACGCAACTTCCTGATCCCCCAGGGTAAGGCTGTCCCCGCCACCGCAAGCAATGTTGCCCAGTTTGAAGCTCGCCGGACAGAGCTGGAAACCACGGCCGCCGAGGCCGTAGCCGTTGCGGAAGTACGCGGTGGGCAATTGGCTGAGCTGGGTGTGGTCACTATCACCGCCAATGCCGGCGAAGAGGGCAAGCTGTTCGGTTCTGTCGGCACCCGCGATATTGCTGTCGCCGTCACCGCTGCCGGGGTTGAAATCAGCAAGTCGGAGGTACGCCTGCCGGAAGGTGCGCTGCGTGAGTTGGGCGAGTACGAAGTCAGCATTCACCTGCACAGTGATGTGGATGGGGCTGTGCAGTTGGCGATTGTTCAGGAATAGATCGAGCTTTTGCTCCAGGTGTGTGGCACCGCTAGGGGGGGCAGGCTCTCCACACCGCCACTGACCCCGATCGCAGGAGATTCTGTCACATTGCTGTAGCGCCGTTGCGGCGTACCGCATCGGCGGACTGCACTGACCCCGATCACGGGAGATTCGGTGCACGATACCGCATCTGCGGGCCGTCGGACCCCGACCACGTAAGACCAGGTTATTAGAAAAAAGCATTCGCTTTCGCGCGTGTGCTTTTTTTTTGGCGGAGATTGAAGGACAATCAAAGGTTCCCGCTGGGCAACCATCAATACGCATTCCATGGCTGAAAACGAGTACCCCGCTGAAATTATCGACCTGCCTTACTCCGATGACCCCGAGTTGGTGCGGATCAAGATGCAGCCCCATTCCATCGAGGCGGAGCAATCGGTGCTGGGTGGCCTGTTATTGTCCAACAACGCCTGGGACGCGGTGGCGGAACTGGTTAATGCGAATGATTTTTACCGCGCGGACCACCGTCTGATCTTTCGCCAGGTGGCGCGTCTCATGGAAGACAGCGAGCCCGTGGATGTCATCACCCTGTCGGACACCCTCAATGCCAACGGTGAGTTGGAAGCCGCCGGCGGCCTGGCCTATCTGGCCGAGCTGGCAAAAAATACCCCCAGCGCGGCCAATATTCGCGCTTATGCCCAGGTGGTGCGGGAGCGCTCCGCGTTGCGGCACCTGATCCAGGCGGCGCAGGACATTGCGGAAACGGGGTTTAATCCCGAGGGTCGCAGCGCCGCAGAGCTGATCGATATGGCCGAGCGCCAGATCATGCAAATCTCCGAGCAGGGTCCGAAAGCGGGTGGCCCGCAGGCGGTGAACCCGCTGCTCACCAGGGCGGTGGAGCGGATCGATGAATTGTATTCCTCTGGCGGAGATATCACGGGCCTCAGCACCGGGTTTGCCGATCTTGATGTTATGACCTCGGGACTGCAGAAATCCGATCTGATCATCGTTGCTGGCCGCCCCAGCATGGGCAAGACCGCGTTTGCCATGTGCCTGGTGGAAAATGCCGTGTTGAACCAGCAGAAGCCGATACTGGTGTTCAGTCTGGAGATGCCCGCGGACCAGTTGATCGTGCGGATGCTCTCCTCCATCGGTCGCATTAACCAGAGCAGGATTCGCAACGGCAAGCTGGAGCAGGATGATTGGCCCAGGCTCAGCACCGCGGTGTCCAAACTGAAGGATGTACCGCTTTACATTGACGACACGCCAGCCTTGTCGCCCACCGAAATGCGCTCCCGAGCTCGCCGCATTGCGCGCGAACACGGTGAGTTGGGTATGATCATGGTGGATTACATGCAGCTGATGCAGGTGACCGGTTTCACCGAGGGCAGAACCGCAGAAGTCTCGGAAATATCCCGCAACATGAAAGCCCTCGCCAAGGAATTTATGTGCCCGGTGGTGGCCCTGTCGCAGCTGAACCGCTCGCTCGAAGGGCGTCCCAACAAGCGCCCGGTCAACTCTGACCTGCGCGAATCAGGGAGTCTGGAGCAGGATGCCGACGTGATCCTGTTTATTTACCGCGATGAGGTTTACAACGAGGACAGCCCCGACAAGGGCGTGTCTGAAATCATCATCGGCAAACAGCGGAATGGGCCGACAGGTATGACCCGGTTGGCGTTTATCGCCGAGTATACGCGTTTTGAAAACCTGGCCCGGGGCGGTTACGAGAGATAATGGGGACAGACTTAAGTCTGTCCCCCATTTCCCTGCGTCCCCTATTCCCGTACTACACCAGCTTTTCCTTTATTTTCTTCAGTTCCGCCAGCGCCTGTTCCCGGCTGCTGACTCGGTGCTCCTGTGCCGGTAGCGCTTCTGGTGCGGGCACCTCCAACATCTCCCCGGCCATGATTCTGCCGCAATACTCCCGGTAGCGATCTCTGAAAACCGGCCAGGTCAGGTTCTCGGTGTTGTTGGCCAGAAAAAACCAGTCGGCATCGCGGCCGGCCAGATACACCGCCGCATGGCTCCAGGCCTGGGCAGACTTGGGGGTGCCCGCCCGGCAGGCTTCCAGGTATGCACGGCGGGCATCGGGTAGGCCGTAATCGCGCAGCGATTGGTGGCAGCATTCCAGCATCTTGTTCAGTGTTGGCAGGTATTCGCTGGTTTCGATGGTGTGCTTGGCGCCGCGCAAAACCTGTGCAGTTGGAAAGCTGGCGAGCGCATCCAGCCACAGTTTCTTGACCTGGTTCAGCTGCTCGTTATCCGGGTAGGCGGCGTAAAACTGGTTGTGATAATTCAGACGGAACAGCGCAAACACCTGGTTGATGGTGTCGATCTGCTGTTCGCTGATCTCCCTACTGGGCCCAGCTGCGGTCGGCGAGGTCGTCTGCGAGGCTTCGAGATCGCGTGCTACCTGTTGAATGAGATCGTTGCTGTCCGGCATCGCTACTGTCCAGGGATGTGGTGAATTGGTGGCCCTTGGCCCATTTGTATTTTACATGCTGCAGGAACTTGGTGTTCCAGGAACTGTGCAGAAGGTTACTGTCTTTCCAGTAGACGATAAATTCCGGCAGTAGCTGCTGGGCGAAGTCCGCGTCGATATGTGACATGCGCAGGATGTCATAGACGTCTTCGCTGGGTTGCCAGTTGCTCGGAATTCGGCGCGGCTCGGTGTCGTGGCTGAGGGCCGAGGTGTAACGGGCCCACTGGCGCCGGATATGGTTGATGAACTTGGAGTTCAAAGTTTTGACGGTTTCCTCCCGCTCGCGCCAGTACAATACAAATTCCGGCACCGCGTCGTCGATGAAGGCACGATTGACCCCGGTGCGCAGCATGATTTCCAACGCGTCGGCGCTGGGCTGCCAGCAATCAGTAATGGGTTCGTCTTTGGGTGCGGCAAATCGCTCGGCCTCGTCTTGCTGCTGGCGGCGCCAGCAGCTCAGTACATGTTGGCGGAACTTGTTCTCCCAGGCGTGGGAGATCTCGCCCCGCTCGCGCCAGTAAAAAATAAAGTCTTCCAGTTGGTCCAGTGCAAACTGGCGCGGTAAGTTGTGGTTCAGGGCCAGCAGCTGCAACAGGTCTTCACTGGGGCTCCAGTGGCTGGAGAGCAAACCAGTCCCGCTGCGGGGGGTGCTGGCCGGGCTGTCTGCCGCACGCGATCTTGCCGCCGCTGTTCGCCCCTCAGCCCGGGATTCATTGATTGCAAACAGGAGGATCTCTGCCTCGTGCAGTGGCGGGGAGCCGATCAGAATCACCCCCTTGTCGGCCAGACTCTTGCTGATGCGATGCAGATCGATAGCGTTCCAGAAAGGCAGCGTGCTGAGCAACCAATCCCGCTCTATAGACAGCCAGGCATAGCCGTGCCGGTTCTCCGCCTTGCGGTGCTGGAACAGCTCATTGAGGTGTTGCAACAGAATCGCATCTTCCAGGCCAATAGTGGCCGCCAGCGCCGGCGAGAACAGCAGTTGGCGTTCGGGGATGAGAGAGGATTCTGACATATGTGCTAAGTCTAGTCGGCGGGACATTCTATGTCGTTGCCTGTTTCCCGCCAAGTGTGAATTGAAAAATCCGTCAATTTTGCGCAGTGTGCTGTGGTGGTGGCCGTGGCTCTGCTAGCATAGCCCCATGGCAAAGGCGAAAAGAAAAATCGCGTTCGTTTGTAACGACTGCGGTTCACAATACAGCAAGTGGCAGGGCCAGTGCATTGACTGCGGGGCCTGGAACACGGTGGTTGAGTTCAGGCTGGGCGCGGCGCAAGCCGGTGGCCGCGCGGGTGGTGGCAAGCGCAGGGGTTTCAGCGGCGCGCTCGCGCCGGCCCGGGTCTTGCAGGATATTGACCTCGACGATTTGCCGCGCTTTAGCAGCGGTGCCGATGAATTTGACCGGGTGCTGGGGGGTGGTCTGGTGCCGGGTTCGGCCATCCTGATCGGTGGTAACCCCGGGGCGGGGAAAAGCACGCTGTTGCTGCAGACCATGTGTCACCTGGCGGCGGGCATGGAAGCTCTATATATCACCGGGGAGGAATCCCTGCAACAGGTGGCAATGCGGGCCCGTCGTCTGGGCCTGCCCACGGATAAATTACGGCTGATGTCGGAAACCAATGTGGAGGCTATCCACGCTGCGGCCGAGCACTACGCACCGCGGGTAATGGTGGTGGACTCCATCCAGGCCGTACATACCGAGGAGCTGAGCTCGGCACCGGGTTCTGTATCCCAGGTGCGTGAATGCGCCGCTTACCTGACCCGTTACGCCAAACAGAGCGGCGCGGTATTGTTGCTGGTGGGGCATGTGACCAAGGACGGGTTCCTGGCGGGGCCCAAGGTGCTGGAGCATATGGTCGACTGTTCCATCCTGCTGGAGGGTAGCGACGATTCCCGCTTTCGGACCCTGCGGGGCCAGAAGAACCGTTTTGGCGCAGTCAATGAATTGGGCGTATTTGCCATGACCGAACAGGGGCTGAAGGAAGTGAAAAACCCCTCGGCCATATTCCTGAACCGGGCCAGTGAACCCGCTGCTGGCAGCGCTGTGATGGTGGTGTGGGAAGGCACCCGTCCGCTTCTGGTGGAAATTCAGGCCCTGGTGGATGATAGTCAG
The DNA here is from genome assembly GCA_027295405.1 of Gammaproteobacteria bacterium. Classification (GTDB taxonomy): domain Bacteria; phylum Pseudomonadota; class Gammaproteobacteria; order Pseudomonadales; family Halieaceae; genus JAPUKZ01. Next base: position 1,621 of record JAPUKZ010000290.1, on the reverse strand, counting down.
CTGGGTAATCCGCGACGGGTGGCGGTGGGTCTGGAACAAAATCGGCTCAATATGCTGTTGGCGGTACTGCACCGTCACGGTGGCCTGCAAGTGGGTGACCAGGACGTGTTTGCCAATGTGGTAGGTGGGGTAAAAGTCATGGAAACCAGTGCTGACCTGGCCTTGCTGCTGGCCATTGTCTCCAGCTTTCGCGACCGGATACTGCCCTCGGATATGGTGATTTTCGGGGAGGTAGGCCTGTCTGGCGAAATCCGGCCGGTACCCAGTGGCCAGGAGCGCCTGCAGGAAGCCGCCAAGCACGGCTTCACCCGCGCCATAGTACCCAAGGCCAATCTGCCCAAGCAGGTGATCGCAGGCATGCAGGTTACCGGCGTGACCAAACTCAGCGAAGCCCTGGCGCTCTAACCGGGCCAAAAGTTATTAAATGGGGCCGGACGGTCCGCCCCTGCGGGCCACTTCCAAAAATGTGTAGAGCCTGCCCCGCTTTATCGGGTATAAGTCCATAAATGGCCAGGTTTTGGGCTTGCTGGATGTTGTGGCTGGGGGCGGTGTTGCGCGTGGTGGCGGTCTCCCGCTCGGCAGGCACCGGCGGCTAGCGTTCCGCGGACTTGTTTCAGTAGCCGATGAGCAATTGCTCTGGCTGAAGAGTGTGTCTGGCGTTTTGCCCCGGGCCAATATTTTTTTCGAAATGGATGGAGAGTAATTCCCGGAAGTGTCCTATAACTGTTGTGAAGAATGGTAAGGAGTAGGGTCGTGGATGAATTGAACAGCCGGCGTGGGTTTCTGGGTGGGGTGGCGCAGATGTCGGCCCTGCTGGGGGCGGAGATTGTATTCGGCAAGTTTCTGCCACGCGGTGTTATCCCTGTAGCGTTGGCAGAGGAGGGCAGCGCAATTCCCGGGAAAGACCCAGGTCTGGTGCTTCTCAATGATCGCCCGGTGAATGCCGAGACCCCGCCGCACCTGCTGGATGATGCCGTTACGCCTGCCGAGCGCCTGTTTGTACGCAACAACGGGTTGCCGCCTGCCAAGGTAGATCTTGCCAACTGGCGCCTGACGATTGACGGGGAATCCGTTAAACACTCGAAGCGCTATTCACTCGCCGCGCTCAAGTCCCGATTTACTCAAGTCACGTATCAGCTGACCCTTGAATGCGGCGGCAATGGTCGGGACGAGTTTGACCCGCCGGCGCGCGGCAATCAGTGGACCACCGGGGCCGTGGGCTGTCCGCGCTGGACCGGTGTGCGGCTGGCGGATGTGCTGGCGGATTGCGGAATCAAGGATGATGCGGTGTACATCGGCTTTTACGGAGCCGACCTGCACCTGAGCGGCGATCCCGCCAAGACCGTGATTTCCCGCGGGGTACCCATTGCCAAGGCGCTGGAGGCGGAGTCTCTTATTGCCTGGGCGATCAATGATGGAGATTTGCCACTGCTGAACGGTTACCCCCTGCGACTGGTGTTCGGCGGTTGGCCGGCTTCCGTCTCTGGGAAATGGTTGCAGCGTATCAGCATCCGCAATCAGGTTCACGATGGACCCAAGATGGGCGGCTTTTCCTATCGTGTTCCCTGCGAGCCAGTGGCGCCGGGCACCAAGGTGGCCGAAGCGGACATGTGTATCATCG
>JAPUKZ010000029.1 GCA_027295405.1 Gammaproteobacteria bacterium | reverse complement strand
TTCAGCCCAACTGGGCCACGCTTTTGAGGATAAGACTGACCAGTTGACTCTGCTGGCTCACCCCGGTTTTGGAGAATATGGCGCGCAGGTGGGCGCGCCCGGTGTGTTTGCTAATACCCAAGCGGGTTGACGCCTGCTCCAGGCTGTGTCCGTCCGCCAGCAGGGACGCCAGCCTCGCTTCCGCGGGAGTGAACTCAAACAGCTGACAGAGAACCTGTTCGGATGCGCCCGCAGCTGCTGTGGGGTCGGAGATGAACACCGCTACGCCGGGGCCTGACTGGCCCCCTACACACTCGTTTTTCGGGATTGGTTTTACGATCAGGCCGAGTGGCGGCTTGCCCTTGCTGCGGGCCACCGACAGGGCCTGGGGAATACAGTGTTCATTGCGCTGCTGGCTGTGCAGAACCGCGGCCACCGCTGTTTCTAATTGTTGCTGATCCCTGCGCGTGCCCAGTTTCAGGCGTTGGTTGCGGCGGCTAATCGACTCCTGCTCATTCAGCAGTTGGTCCGCGCCGGTGTTGGTGGTGAGTATTCGACCCTGCTCATCAAGCACAATGCAGGCCACTGCCAGTTGATTGACGGTACCGGCAAACAGGGAGCGCTCTGACTCAGACTCGGCGAGCTGATTCTGAAGTCTCAGCACCTGCTGCAGGTGGGGGGCCAGCAGTTGGCAGAGCTGGCGATCTGCCATGCTGAAATCGCCAGCCGCTTGCCTGCGTAACCAGCGCCAGCTGGCTACCGTGCCGGAGCCGTTAGCGATGTCGAAGCCGTCAGCCGTGTCGACGCCGAGAATGTGCCGGATGTTGGCCGGCAACAAATGCTGCTGGTAAAACTCGCTGGCAAGCAGCGCCTTGGTGCCGACAAACTCTGCCAGGGTGATTACCTGGCCGGGGGGCAGGTTCACGAAGGGGTCGAGCTGGTAGAAGTGACTGGCGTAGGGGTTGTCCGGATCATTGGGGTCCAGGTCGTGCAGGCCGCTGGCATAAATACGCCCGCTGCCGAACTCGGCTGTCTTGCGCAGCACCAGGATGCTGCTGTCGGAGGGTATCCGTTCCCGCAGGGCGGCAAGGGCCTGTTGCCAGGGAGCTTGTTCCAGTGGTGCCCGGTAGATGATTTCCAGCAATCTGGATAGTTCTGCAAGCTGGCTTGTCATAGGCACCACAGATACCACTGAGGGTTGCGCCGGTTTGCAGCCCCTTGTTGTTCCTGCTGTATCCTGCGCACCCCGGCTTGCAACGGCTCTGCCTCGCAGACCATCTGGCGCAGTTGGTGCTGCTGCAGTTCCCCCATCAGCTCGGCGAAGCTTGGTACCTGCTGGTCCAGGCCCCAGTGGCCGCGCAGGCGCAGAATTGCCCTGTTGGCGTTTACCAGGTCGAGCTCGAAAGCCGGTTTGTGGCTGCTCATGGTATTGTGCGGGATGCGTGAAAGCGGCGGATTACTGGAACGGCAGACGCTGGCGGTAGGGCTGCATCAAGGTGTTGGCCTTCTCGAAAATGGCGTCAACGTCCACCTCGGCCCCGACTTCCGCACGCCGAGATATCATGGTGACGGGAAACAGGAAGTAGTCAGAGTTCCCGATTTGCAGCGCCCGGCTGCGACCCCGTTGATCCCGGTAAGTGACCCATTTGGCGCTGGGATCCTGTGCCAGAAAATCCCCCAGTACCACGCCCATGGCCTGTAGCTCCAGGGTCTTGTCCGCCCGCACCAGTTTTTTATCCAGCAACTGTTGCAAGATGCCCAGATCGTTCTCCCGGGAACCGTTAAGCTGGCGTCCCAGCCCGGACCTGGCGAGATCATCAATTCGCTGCCTCTGCGACCGCATGAATTTGTGATCCTGCTGGGTCAGCGCCTGTACCTCCGGGTCTGGTTGAGCGGCTGCAGCCGTGCAGATCAATGCCAATCCCAGCGCGATGTTTGGTATCATTTTCCCCATTCGATGGCCTCGTCCGTTCCTTTTTTTACTAAGCCCGGAGTTGTTATCTGGGCTGTTACATGGATAATGGCGATCTTCACTACAGGGCAAAAATCCCGTGCTTTAGCCTGCGGTGTCCGGGAGTACAAACATGATTAGCGGCAGCATTGTTGCCCTCGTAACCCCCATGCATGATGATGGGGGAGTAGATTGGGAAAGTCTAGACGCACTTCTTGAGATGCACATCCGGGAGGGTACGAGTGCGGTTGTGGCCGTGGGTACAACCGGCGAATCTGCCACCCTGTCTGTCAAAGAGCACACGGATGTGATTTCCCACACGGTAGAGAAGATAGCCGGCGCCATTCCCGTCATCGCCGGCACCGGCGCCAACTCCACGGCTGAAGCGGTGGAACTGACAGCCGCCGCGCAGCGGGTAGGCGCCGATGCCTGCCTGCTAGTGACTCCCTATTACAACAAGCCCACCCAGGAGGGCTTGTATCAACACCACAAAGTGATCGCCGAGGCGGTATCGATCCCGCAGTTACTCTACAATGTGCCCGGTCGCACGGGTGTTGATATGCTGCCGGAGACGGTGGGGCGGCTGGCCGCGATTGAAAATATCGTGGGCATCAAGGAAGCCACTGGCGATATGCGCCGCGGCAGGGAGGTGCTGGACATCTGTGGCGACCGAATGACGGTGTATTCAGGCGACGATGGGACTGCGGTCGAGCTGATGTTGATGGGGGCCCAGGGTAATATCTCGGTGACCGCCAATGTGGCACCCGCGGCTGTGGCGGAACTCTGCCGCCTCGCCATGGCCGGCGATCAGAGCGCCGCGCGGGCCCGCAATGAAGAACTGCAAGCGCTGAATGAAGCCCTGTTCCTGGAATCCAACCCGATACCGGTGAAATGGGCATTGGCGCGTCGTGGCCTGATCGGCAAAGGTATACGCCTGCCGCTGACCGAGCTGGCGCAGCCGTACCACGGCCCCGTGGAATCTGCGCTGCAAGCGCTGGGGCTGTTGTGATGAGGGTGTTATGGCCGCTGTTGCTGACGCTGCTCGCCGTGTCCGGTTGCAGCTGGCTGACCGGTGATAAAGGCTATTTTCGCGACCGCAGCGATGACTATCGCAAGGCCCAGGTGGAACCGCCGCTGCAGGTTCCGGCCGGGCTGGATGCCGGTGCCTTGCAGGAAATCTACGTGATTCCGCCCATAACCGAGGACATCAGGGTCACCGGCGAATTTGAAGCGCCGCGGCCGGCGCCGCTGGTGGCCGGAGCCACGGACGAACTGGTGCGGATCCAGAAGCTGGGCTCCGAGGAGTGGATGCTGGCCAGTATCAGCCCCGGCCAGTTGTGGCCGCAGGTGCGCGGTTTTCTGGGCGCTGGATCGATGCCGGTAGCACGGGTGGATGCCCGCGCCGGGCTGATTGAGACTGGCTGGTTGGCGGGGGAAGACGGTGGTATGAGCGAGCGCTACCGGTTTCGGATAGAACAGGGTGTACAGCGCAATACCGCGGAGCTACACGTGCTGCAGATGTACCAGGCAGGCGATATCAACAGCTGGCCCGAGGCCTCTGCCAACCTGGAGAATGAGCATGACGTGCTGCGCGAGGTCGCCCAGTATATTGCCAATAATGTCGAAACTGCGACGGTGTCGATGATGGCGCAACAAGCTATCAGTGCCACTGGCAAAGTGAGTATGCAGGAAGACAGTGATGGCAAGCCGATGATCAGGCTGGAGTTGCCCTACAACCGGGCCTGGGCCTCGATGGAGCGAGCCTTGCGCGCTTCCAACTTTGAAATCCTGGACAAGGATCGCAGTACTGGCAGCTATTTTGTTCACTATGTCAGGCCGGTGGACAAGCAAGCCGGCTGGCTGGACTGGTTGTTCGATAACGACGAGGATGACC
>JAPUKZ010000289.1 GCA_027295405.1 Gammaproteobacteria bacterium | reverse complement strand
GGCTCAATCACCGGTTTTGTCGCAAAGTTGGCGGACTCAGCGGGGCAATCTATACTCGGTTATCGGGAATACCAATTATCGGGTAGTAAATGATCAGCTTCAAAGGCCGTCACCACCAGCAAGATATCATAATACAATGCGTTCGCTGGTACGTCGCCTACTCGCTGAGCTATCGCGACCTGGAGGAGCTGATGCAAGAACGGGGCTACGCCGTAGACCATAGCACCATCCACCGCTGGGTCGTTCATTATGCGCCTCGCATAGAAAAAGTGTTCCGGAAAAACAAGAAACACACAGGTCATCATTGGAGGCTGGACGAAACCTATTTAAAAATTAGAGGTGAGTGGCGGTATCTTTATCGCGCTATCGATAAGCAAGGTAAGACGATTGATTTTTTACTGACCGCCAAGCGCGATAAGAAGGCTGCAAAGCGTTTTTTGATCAAGGCCATAGGATCGAACGGGAAACCAAGCCTCATCAATATTGATAAAAGCGGCGCCAATACGGCCGGAATCAAGCAGTACAACAGAGAAGAAAACAAGCGTGTCAAAATCCGCCAGTGCAAATATCTCAACAATATCGTCGAGCAGGTGGTGCGGCATTCCGATCACCGGTTTATTAAACGGCGAACCCGACCGATGCTGGGCTTCAAATCGTTCTGGTCAGCCCGGGCTACCTTAGCTGGAATTGAACTCTGGCGTATGTTGAAGAAAGGTCAAAACAAGAGTTCACTGCCGGCATGGGCGCAGTTTTACGAACTGGCAGCGAGAGGATAATTGTATCTACCAACTACTGACATTGGGCATTTCGTAGAATTCGGACGGAGCCCTCAAAGGCGCCGCCTTGTCCTGCCAATCTGGAATCAGTTCGTTCAATGCGCGCGGTTCAAATACCGCACCGGACAGAATATGGGCCCCGACTTCCGAACCCTTTTCCAGGACACAAACGGATAATTCGAGTTCCTGCACCAGCGCCAGCTGACGCAGCCTGATCGCCGCACTCAGGCCCGCAGGTCCGGCGCCCACAATCACCACGTCGTAGTCCATGGATTCCCGTTGCATGCTCACAATCCTCCCTCTTTAGCTGTTAGTTGACACAAACCTTGTTTTAAAGCTGCTCTATAGGCACCGCCACCGTGGAGGTAGCGCCTGCCAGGACGATGTCCAGATAGGTCTTGCTTCGCGGCAGCACATGCTCGGCATAGAAAACAGCACTCACGACTTTCGCTCGATAAAAGTCTGCATCGCCTTCAGCGGCTGCCAGCTTTTGCTGCGCAATCACCGCCGCACGCGCTAATTGATAGCCGCCCAGGACAGTGCCCATTAACATCAGTAAGTTGCTTGCAACCGCTCCCGCGACATGCGGGTCTGATTTGCCATTGCGCAACAACCATTCGCTGGCCTTCGCAAGGGCCTGTATGCCCTCGGACACGCGTTGTTGCACCGGGCCCAACTCGGTGTCATCGGCGGCCATGCCCGTGATAAAGGTTTCCATTTCCTCCAGTAAGGCGTGCATCGCCGCGCCTTGATCCCGCAAGATCTTGCGACCCACCAGATCAGCTGCCTGAATACCGGTGGTCCCTTCATAGATCGTGATAATGCGCGCGTCTCTAAAATGCTGCGCCGCACCGGTTTCTTCGATAAACCCCATGCCGCCGTGTACCTGTACCCCCAGGGTCGCGACCTCCTGGGCGATTTCTGTGCACCAGCCTTTGGCAACGGGAACCAGCAAGTCCAGCCTCGCACTATGATGCGTAGCTTCAGCAGCATCTTCACTGTGGTGAGCCAGATCCAGTGAGGCCGCGGTAACATAGGCTAGTGCACGCATCGCTTCAGTCATGGTACGCATCAGCATCAGCATTCTGCGCACGTCGGCGTGATGAATAATGGGTACTCGACCTTCCACGCCCGGCGCACTACCTTGCACTCGATCGCGCGCATACTCCAGGGCCTGCTGATAGGCACGGTCGGCGATCGCAACACCTTGCATGCCCACACCCAGCCGCGCGTGGTTCATCATGGTGAACATATGCGACAGACCCTGGTTTTCAGAGCCCACCAAATAACCCACCGCACCACCTTTGTCACCAAAACTCATTACGCAGGTGGGGCTGGCGTGAACGCCCAATTTGTGTTCCAGCGATACCGCGTGCACATCGTTGCGTTCACCTTTGCTGCCATCCGCCTGGACCAGGAATTTGGGCACCAGGAACAAGGAGATGCCCTTCACACCTTCAGGTGCATCCGGAAGCCGCGCCAGTACCAGGTGAATCACGTTTTCGTTCAGCTCATGGTCACCCCAGGTAATAAAGATTTTTTGCCCACTAATCAGGTAGTGGTCGCCATGCGGGACCGCCTTGGTGCGCACGGCCGACAGGTCCGAGCCTGCCTGAGGCTCGGTGAGATCCATGGTGCCACTCCATTCGCCGCTGATCATGTGCGGCAGATAGGTTTCCTTCAGCTGGTCATCGGCGTGCGCACTCAGGGCTTCAATCGCCCCGGTTGTCAGGAGCGGGTTGAGTCCAAAGGAAATGTTCGCCGCATTCCACATCTCCGAAACAGCGGTTTGCACCAGGTGAGGTAAGCCCTGGCCGCCGTAATCCGGATTTTGGCTAATGCCCATCCAGCCACCTTCGGCAAACTGCTGGTAGGCCTCGGCAAATCCATCGGGCACCTGCACCTTGCCATCGACCAGCCGAGAACCCTGTTGATCACCAATCGTGTTGATCGGCGCCAGCACCCCGCTCGCCAGTTTACCCGCCTCTTCCAGCACGGCTTCGATCAGGTCCGGCGTCGCGTCCTCGAACCCGGGTAGTTTGGCAATATGCTCCATTTCCGCCAGCTCATTGATGGTGAACTGCATCTCTCTCATGGGTGCTGAATAGCTTGTCATGGTATCGCTCTCCTACAAATGCAAACGCGTCGCTAATCTTGAACCAACAGTCTAGCCCGACTTTCGCAACTCAGCACCAAAATAAAAAATTCCCGGGGCGCCGCGACCCCTAACTGATTGATTTGCCAGGGGCGGTGGCGGGGAATCAGCCAAAACCGCCTGTAGTGCCGACCTTGCCCCTTGAATCGGCGGCGTATTTCGACACACTTGGGGCATGTTTCTTCGCGCCAAGACCCGCCGCAAGGACGGCAAGGAACACCGTTACTGGAGCATCGTCGAAAACCGCCGCTGCCGGGGCAATCGCGTGGTGCAGCGGCAGGTGTTGTATCTGGGGGAGATCAACGAGGCCCAACGAGCCGCCTGGTGCAAGACGATTGAGGTGGTCGATCAGGGCGGACACAAGCCGCAGCAGGTAGCGGTCTTTCCTGAGGATCGTCAGGCCCCCGACCTGGACTGCGATGTGGTTCAGGTCAAGCTCAATCAGTTGCAATTGAAACGGGCACGCCAGTGGGGTGCCTGCTGGTTGGCGTGTGTGCTGTGGGAACAATTGACCCTGGACGCGTTCTGGCAACCCCGCCTGGGTGAGAGCCGCCAGGGTACGCGCTGGGAGACGCTGTTCAAGTTGCACTTTGATGTCCTGCTCTATGACCTGACCAGCACCTATTTTGAAAGTGATCCCCCCGAACAAGCGGGGTTACGTCGTTACGGTGACAGCCGCGACAAGCGATCCGATTGTGTCCAGGTGGTGATTGCCCTGATAGTCACACCGGAGGGTTTCCCGCTGGCCTATGAGGTGATGCCGGGCAATACCAGCGACAAGACCACGCTGGCGGACTTTCTTGACAAGATCGAAAGCCAGCACGGCCAGAGTGACCGCGTCTGGGTGATGGATCGCGGGATTCCCACCGAGGAGACCTTGGCCCGGCTGCGGGTCCAACGGCGCCGCGAAGGCCGTTATCTGCTGCGCTCGAATCTTACCGATGATGATCCGGCCACCTTGTGGCAATACTACATTCAGCTGACAGAAATCGAGCAGGCCTTCAGGAGTTGAAAAGCGACCTCAAGATCCGCCCGATCCATCATCAGACGGATGAGCGCATTGAGGCGCATATCTTTGTTGCCTTCGTGGCCTACTGTGTGCAGGTGACCTTGAAACAACACCTGCACGGCCTGGCG
>JAPUKZ010000288.1 GCA_027295405.1 Gammaproteobacteria bacterium | reverse complement strand
CTCACTGGAACAAATTGGCGACCCCGCGGTGCAACTGACGGCAGGGGTGACCTGGGCGCCGGCACCGCGCTGGGAGCTGGATTTCAGCTTCAGTGAAGATATCGCCGTGAATACGGCCGCGGATATTGTCCTCCAGTTTGGCCTGCGGTATCGTCCGTAGGGCCGAATTCATTCGGCCAGCCCACATTCTGCCAACCCACATTCTGCCAACCGCCATCATGAGGCCCCATGACCCCATTGGTCGAATGAATTCGACCCTACGATTCGCGCTCTGCCAGTCGCTCGCTGGCGCGCTGGGCAGCGGCCCGTACTTGTTGCGGGGCGGTACCGCCCAGATGATTGCGTGCTGCGATCGAGCCCTCCAGGGTCAATACCTCGAATACGTCCGCCTGGATCTCAGCACTGAACGTTTGTAGCGTCTGCAGCGACATATCTGCCAGATCTGTCGAGCTGGCGATCCCGTGCGCCACCGCTTTGCCTACCACCTCGTGGGCGTCGCGGAAAGGCAGGCCCCGACCGACAAGGTAGTCGGCGAGGTCGGTGGCGGTGGAAAAACCGCGCCGCGCTGCCTCTCGCATAACCGCCTTGTTGGGTTTGATGGCCGGTAACATATCGCCGAACGCACGCAGGCAGTCCATGACGGTATCGACGCTGTCGAACAGGGGCTCCTTGTCCTCCTGGTTGTCCTTGTTGTAGGCCAATGGCTGGCTTTTCATCAGCGTAAGCAGCGACATGAGGTGGCCGTTAACCCGGCCGACCTTGCCCCTGACCAGCTCCGGTACATCCGGATTCTTCTTCTGGGGCATGATCGATGAGCCGGTGCAAAAACGATCCGGCAGTTCCACGAAGTTGAACTGGGCCGATGTCCACAGCACCAGTTCCTCTGAAATTCGCGACATGTGCGTAAGCAGCAAGGCCGCGAAACTGCAAAACTCGATGGCAAAATCCCGGTCGGAAACCGAGTCCAGAGAGTTTTCGCTGGGCTTGCGAAAGCCCAGGCTGCTCGCGGTGTGCTCCCGATCCAGTGGAAAGGAGGAACCCGCCAGGGCGGCGGCACCCAAAGGGCATTCGTTCATGCGCTCGCGACAATCCTGCAGGCGTCCGTAATCCCGTTCCAGCATCTCGTTCCAGGCCAGCAGATGGTGGCCAAAGCTGACAGGCTGTGCGGTCTGCAGGTGGGTAAACCCCGGCATGATGGTATCGGCCTGCTCTACTGCCAACGCCACCAGGCCTTTTTGCAAGCGGCTGAGTTCGATACCGATCAGGTCTATGGCCGAGCGCAGGTAGAGACGAATATCGGTCGCCACCTGGTCATTGCGGGAGCGGCCAGTGTGCAGCTTCTTGCCGGCGTTTCCCACCAGTTCGGTGAGTCGTGCCTCAATGTTCATGTGCACATCTTCCAGTTCGATCGACCAGTTGAATTCTCCGCTGGCTATTTCCTTGCGGATTTGTTCCAGGCCGGTGTTTATCTGGCTGGCTTCCTCATCGCTGAGCACACCGATGTTGTTGAGCATAGCGGCGTGGGCCAGGGAGGCGGTGATATCCTGTTCGGCCATTCGCTGATCAAACCCTACCGACGCGGTAAAGCGTTGCACGAAACTGTCGGTGGGCTCGCTGAAGCGGCCACCCCAGAGTTTGCTGGTTTCTTTCTGAGCACTCATGTAAGCGATGTTCTCCGGGCTTGCTGAGTCTGGATAAGGATGCAAGTATACCAGCATAAGAATCAGGAAATGGGTGGAATGGCGCCGAGCAGCGACGACGGGTCCAGCGGGCAGGAGTTTTACATTCCCAACCTGTGTGCTGCCGAGTCCGTCATGATCATGTTTATCCTGGCGGAGTTGCTGGTGGTCCTGTATGTGCTCGGCGCCAGTGAACTGCCCAGTTTCGATTGGGGCACTCTGGCCCTGGCCTCTTTTTTTGTGCAGTGGATTGTATTGTTGTGCGCCGCGGCCCTGTGCGGATGCCGCCCCCTGCTGGGTCGTTTGCGCCTGGTACCGGGCGTGTTGCTGAGTTTCGCCATCATCCTGCTGGTCACACTGGTTTGCTCCGGGGTGGCAATGCTGATTCTGAACCAGACCGAATCCGTTGAACTCGGTACCTGGTGGTTGCTGCGTAATCAACTGGTCGCCATGGTGATAGGCGGCATAGCCTTGCGCTATTTCTACTTGCAGCAGCAGTTGCGCGAACGCGAGCAGGCGGAGCTGCAGGCCAGGCTGGAGTCTCTGCGCGCCCGGATTCGTCCCCATTTCCTGTTTAACTCCATGAACAGTATTGCCAGCCTGATCGGCTCGCGTCCGGATGACGCAGAGCGAGCGGTGGAGGATCTCTCGGAACTGTTCCGGGCCAGCCTGATAGACGGGGAGCGGGGGGCCACGGTGGCAGATGAGTTGCACTTGTGTAAGCTGTATCTGAATATAGAACAGTTGCGCCTGGGAGAGCGTTTGCGAGTGGAATGGGATGTCGATGAGAGTCTCGCCAGCCAGCCAATGCCGGCCTTGTTGCTGCAGCCATTGATAGAGAATGCGGTATACCACGGTGTAGCGCGCATGCCTGAGGGTGGCACCATCCGGATTGCAGTACAGCAACGCGGAGATTATCTTGAGGTGGCGGTTGAAAATCCCCTGCCGCCGGGAGAGCCCCCGCCGAGTGCCGGACATAATATGGCGCTGGGAAATATCCAGCAGCGCCTGGCGGCCCTGCATCACGACCAGGCGGGTTTTGTGGTTCACCGCGAGCAAGACTGCCACAGGGTATCCCTGTCCTATCCGCTGGAGAGTCTGTCATAAAAGTGTTGATTGTCGATGACGAAGCACTGGCGCGAGAGCGTCTGGTGCGACTGTTGCAACGAATACTGCCGGAAGCCCAGGTGAGAGAGGCGAGCAACGGGATACAGGCGGTCTCCATGGCGACGGAGGAGCCTCCGGAGTTGATATTGCTGGATATACGTATGCCGGGTATGGACGGGATCGAGGTGGCGAGTCAGCTGCAGGCTATGGAGGATTCGCCCGCTGTGGTTTTTTGTACGGCCTATGATAGTTATGCGCTGGATGCCCTGGAGCAGCAAGCTGTGGCCTATTTGCTGAAGCCGGTGCGCGAGGAGCAGCTGCGCTCAGCCATTGACCGGGCCGGACGCGTTAATCGACTGCAATTGGCCAGCTTGAG
>JAPUKZ010000287.1 GCA_027295405.1 Gammaproteobacteria bacterium | reverse complement strand
GTTCCTCATCGAATCGGGAATTCGGTTCCAGCGCTGTCGAACAGCCCGGCTCTGATTCTCCAGTCCTTCCAAGCCGCTCTGTTCATAGGCTCGATACCAGCTGTAGAAGCTGGTCCGGCTAAGCTTGATCTCCCGCAGCGTTCTGCGAACTGACAGTTCGGATCTTCTCCTCGGTGGAGAACTTGCGGCGGGTATTGCGACGGATATCCTTGACCGTCTTTTCAGTGTTGGACATGCTCACAATGAATCTCCTCTACTTCAGTTTAAAAGTAGCAGGCGCGCGGTAGCAGAAGTCTCTCTTAGTGAATCAGGCCCTTTGGTCCTTCATACTTTGACGGCGCTCATTCTAGGTACGTATCACCCTGAAGCCAGTATAACTGTCACCGTTCGCATCCACCGGTGCAACCGCCTGTACCGTACAATCATCCATGGGGTCGGTACGCGAACCGCCGGCGGCGACCAACCCGCCTGAATCTTTAACCAATTCACGGGCATTACCCACGTGATGGACCAATCCCCAACCATTGTCAGCACCCATTTCGACAGGTAACATGACCTGCCCCTTCATGATGCCCCGGGATTCGAGTGTGCAATTGCGCCCGGGATCCAGCCCGGTGCCCCCGGCGTCGGCCGCATACAACCACTGTTGCCGGGTCGGCAGTTGGTACAGGAAGCCAGTGGATTCAGACAGCCAGTCAATATAGCCTGCAACCAGCTCCAGGCTGCGCCCGGTGGCCGGCAAAGAACCTTCACCCCCAGCGGCCTGACAGGCGCCTGAAGCGGTACACCAGGCATCAAATTCCTCTACTGAGATCTCATACTTACCGATAGCAAATTCCTCAATCCCGTTGCCAGCCGGAATCACCACCAGCGTCGGGCCCTTTTGGTTCTTTCCAAGGAAACGGTCCCGACAGTCGTAGCGATCTCCCTTGCCGGCAAATGAGGGCTTGCAGGTATTCCATGGATGAATTGGAAGTCCTGCAAGACGTTGCGCATATTTCGGGAAGCTTCGCTTTGCCGTGGCCAGTTGCTGTTTTGCCGCGGCAGGGTCCGCATACCCGTATAGCTGGATGCACGCGCCCAGTTCACTGACATAGGTCGCAACCGCAGTATTCGCCTGTGCACCGAGTGCGGCGTAGCGGCTCCGCAGTGCAGCGGCCTTATCGGCCAGCCCACTGATGCTGTAGCTGAAACTACCTCCGCGACCGGTACGACTAAGCGTTTTTGTGCAGGATTTCAGATCGGCGAGAATCGCCGCATCAGCCGCCTTAAAATTGGCCTGCAGACGCTGCCGCGCCCGCTCTCGTTCCGCATCCCTGGCGAGTTGTGCAATGGCTTCATTTTCCCGACGATTCTGGGCTATCAACGCCTCCAGCTCCCGGTTAGCATCCAGCAATTCCGGTGAATCCGGGTCCAATCTGGCCGCATCATCGATGCCAGCCCTGGCGTCTACAAATTGACCCTCTTTTGCCAGCGTGCTGGCGAGCTTCAAATAGTCTTGCGCGATCTTTTTCTGGTAACTGGCAATCCACAACTCTGTGGCTCCCGCAGCTGAGCTACGCCGCTCACGCTCTTGCTGTCGCATGACCAACAGTTTTGACTCATCCAGCCCTTCGGCGGTGTTCAAATCAGCGATCCAATCCTCTGCCAGATACAGCTGCCGCAGCTCCGCAAGTAGGTCGCGCATTTTCTGCTTCCATATACTACTAGGATCAAATCCGAACCTGTGCTGAGCCAGCAGACCTTTAACGCGGTCCACCGCCGCCTGCAAGTTGGAAAAACTCCTGTCCAGCGAATCTTTCACTTCCTGCACGGCCTGCCTACGACCTGACTCAGCAACCAACTCAGTCTCACGCTCGCGGACCTCTGCAGTGAGAGCCTCCTCTCCGTAATAATTGGATACAGCCTGGTATATCCCCACCCCGCCCAGTACCAGGGCAATACCTACAGCAATGCCTAAACGCTTGCGCCAGGGGTTAGCCCAGGGGGCGAAGTCACTCTGAAATTCAGCAACAGACTGGTAGCGGTCAACACGCTTGAGTGCCAAGGCCTTTTGTAAAGCACGCCACTGCCTGCGGTTGAGTTTTTCGATTTTTCCAGGCTGCTTACCCTTGGCCAGGGCCTCATCGGCCGGCATCTTGTCATACGGGTGCCTGCCAGACAGGAGCTGGTAGACGATACAGCCCAACGCGTAGATATCGTCCGCAGGCAGCGGGTCCTTGCCCTCGAGCATTTCCAGGCTGGCGTAGGCCGGCGTCAGCGCACCGAGGGAGCCCGGATCGAAGGCGGTCTTATCGTCAGTGGTCGCACCGACATCAGCGTGGGCGACCGCCTGTGCAATACCAAAGTCCAGCACCTTGGAGGCCCCACTCTCACTTACAAAAACATTAGCCGGTTTAAAATCCGCGTGCGTAATATCGTGGGAGTGGGCATGGTGCAATGCGGCACCCATTTCCCGGGTCAGTCGCAGGGCTTCCTCTACCTCAACCCCATTCGGATGATTCTTGATGTAATGGCCGAGATCGTTGCCCTCCAGCAATTCCATGGTCATATAGACCGTGTCGCCTTCGCGGTCGAAGTCAAAGACCTGCACAATATTCGGGTGGGCCAGCGCCTGGGATTTGCGCGCCTCGCGCTGCAAGGACATGAATGCCCCAGGGTGGGTCTTGAAATCGTCATTGAGCAGTTTCACCGCCACCCAGGGGTTGCGATCGCGGGCTTCTACCTTGCGCAGGTCCTTGGCTTTATAGACTGATCCCATGCCGCCCGCACCCATCAGCTGCTCCAGCACAAAACGGTCATTGATGATGGTTTTGCCAGCATCCCGTTCGGCGCTGACATCAACCATCGCTGGGCCGTTCTCTGCTACGGAATCAAGTTCCGCTGGCACGACCTGGGTCGGTAGAGCCTCCCCGGGTTCACTCTCGCGCCCCATAAACCGTGTCGCACCATCCGTTTCATTGGCATCCGCTCCAGTGGCATCCTTAGCGCCCATGTACCGCGTTGCCTCGTCTGCTTCGGGCGCTTCCCCAGGTGCCATGAATTGGGTCGCTTCGTCGTTCCCTTCTTCAGTGCCAGTGGCATCAGAAGACGAGTTCACGTCCTCGTCGGCAACAGGCTTGTACCGCGTTCGTTCTTCGTTATTGTCTTCCAATGTGCCGCCCTTGCGAAACTGAATAGGATTCGAAGGCCCTGACAGAAGGCTTCGATGTTTCAAAAAAATAGCAAGCAATCACGCGCGCATCCATCGGATAAAACCAGGGTTAGACCCTGCCGCGATCCTGCTTGAGCTTAAGCAAGTGCTCTGTGTAGGCCGTTGAAAACTCCTTCAAAAAGTCATCATGTATGCTGGGATACCCGCCACTCGCAATATTCGGGTAGTTTTTTTTGTACTCTTCCCACAATCGGGGTTCACCCGAAAATAAACCGCCCCCCTTTCCATCACCGCGCAATCTCTGCTCCAACACATCAGGATCGAAACGCTCCACCACCTTCTGATACACCTCTATAGTCGCTTTCATCATGGCAATCTGGTGGTCTGAAATATCATGAAATGCTTCTAACAGAGCGGTTTCGGGTGGCAAATAGCCTTCTCCCGACTTGGTGAACATCCGCTCAATCGCCTCATCTGCAGAAGCCGAGACCTTCAGCGCGTTGTTGCGCGTACCCTGAATGAGGGTAATGTCCATCTTTAACTGGTGCTTGACTTGCCTGCGTGATGACAGAACGTCCATGATGCCGGTGATGCAACTTCGCACAACCTCGGTAACCGACTCAGGCATCCGTCGCAATTTTTCTTCGGACATACCATGCAAACCCAGGCGTAAGGCCAGTTCCAGCGCCAACTCATCCAGCGCTGTCCTTGTGTCACCGACCTCCGAGCCTGGTATTTCAGGTGACAGCGAGGGTACCGCTTTAAGATCAGGTCGCGCATCGCACGGCACTCTCGCCCCGACTTCCGCGCGCTCTGCGTCCGGCGCCAACTCGTCAGCCTCGATACCCACTTCCAACAGGTATTCCCCCGCCTTCAAGCTGCTTCCGTTTCGCAGCACGGTGGGGCGACCCGAGCCGATAGCTACAGTGGAATTATTCAAAAACACGCCATTTGAGCTCTGGTCATGGATCAGAAACACTCCATTGTCAAACCTCACCATGCCGTGCCGGGATGACACATACCTGTCGGGGTCGGGCATGACCAGGTCATTTTCCGGCGAACGCCCGAAGCTGCAGCCGCGCTCATCAAAGCTGAACTGCTTACCGATCATCTGATGGCTCCCAAGGGGAGCTTGTTTAATCGTCAGTATGAGCTTCATAAGCCCCTCTTCGCCGTAAACGCCTTTCGATCATAACCCATGGGTGGCGTTAGTATCCATCTGGATCATGGCATGGTGCCAGCTCTTATCGCAGCCGTGCCGGAAGGGGGCCCACAGTCACAGGCCCTGAAATCATCGGGTCCCAGCACTCACCGCTTCTCAAAATCAACCGCGATAACCGACACGTTGTCAGCACATCGCCTTGAAAGCGCGCAAGCCAGCAAATTCCGCGTGACGTCGGCGGTATTGCCATCGGCCATGATTTTCCCGATTTCGTCTGCACTAACATCCTTGTACAGTCCGTCCGAACAAAGCAGGTAACGATCCCCGTGCTTGAGGGGCACAAGTTTCATCTCGAGATTGAGATTTTCTTCGCCCCCAACCGCGCGGGTAATAATGTTTTCGCCTGGGTGGCCATCTGCCTTGCTCCTGTGGAGCGCGCCCTCCGCAATCAACTCTTCGACTTCGCTGTGGTCGACGGTCAGCTGCTCCAGCTCAAAATTGCGCAGCCGGTAGACACGACTATCCCCCGCCCAAATGCATACACCGTAACCGTCCAGGGCAACCAGAGCAGCAACCGTACTGCCGATCACCGAATCGCTGCCACCCTGCTTCGACAGGGTATACAACTCGTAGTTTACGCGCTTGATATGGTCTTCAACCAAATCCACGAACTGTGCCTGCTCATCGTTAACACTGATCTGTGACAGTGCATTCACAATACTCGAACTGGCCAGATCTCCGGCGTGATGACCGCCCATACCGTCTGCGACGACCCACAGACCGTGTTGCGGCAGATCCAGGATGGCGTCTTCGTTAATCTTGCGGACGTTGCCGACGTTTGTATCGCCCGCCGATACCCATTGCCATGACGATTCGTCGCTCACAGTGTCGCCAGGTCGATTTTGGTCGGCGTAATGCCCGCCGTGACATCGCCGCCTTCGGTCCAGCCCCAGGTAGCCCAATTACCGTCAAGCAGGGCAGTAAATTGGCCAGGGCCCGGCAGGCCACGACTCAGGAGGAAGCTGGGCGCTACCAGGTCCGACCCCTGCCCCCACCAGAGACAGCAGGCACCCAGAGAGGGCTCCAGCGCCGAAATTGACTGCTGCAAAAATAGCTGCGCCACGCTGGCGTTCGCATCCAGCGGTAGCCGTGCGCCCTGATCAATGGCGGCAGGCGCCATGGCCGTCCCAGCCGCAGGCACCGGCATTTCAACGCCTTGCAAAGCGCTGGCGAAGTGATCCATATCGAGTTCCTCGTCATCCAGTGCCGACAGCAGTTGGGCTTCTATTGCTTCGAACCAATTGGCACAGGCCGCCGCCACGAGCAGGGTATTGGATGAAGCGGGCAGCTGCACTGCCACCATCATCGGGAAGTAACGGCCAACCTTGTCGATGCTCGGCATGAACACCCCCGCCCAGGCATCCGTACTCAGCGTGTTTGCGGGCAGCACAAATCGCCACAATGGGCTGGTCAGGTAGGTTTGCAACCAACTATCGCCCAAAGCCTGCCGACTGTCGTTCATTCCCACCTGCAGCCAGTCGTCCCACTGATCGATGAACTCGCGCGGTAAGCCCCGGGTCAGAAAATCGCCCTTGGCGGGTAATTTCCCATAAAATCCCACCATAGCTGGCACGCCCGTCCTGCTACAACTTGTCCGGGCATCGAAACTCATGGAGTTTCGGCCCGGAGAAAGGGTTGGTAACACTGCGCGTTTCTATTACCAAGGTGGCTGAACGCGAACCGGCGGTGACGATAGCTTCGTACTTGATATCAGATAACTGCCGGATATCCGACGAATCCAATAGCCTGAACAGCGCCCAGGGACCCTCCTCCACCACTGTTGGCCTGCCACCACTGGCTTCTTCAAACATCACCCGGGTATTTCCCGTGCCGCTGCCCGGCCAGTTAATCGTTGTTGGGCGTTGGGGACCGTGTTGATAGCTAAAGGATTGATTGTTTGCCTCAAACACAAAGCGTTGTACTTCAGGGTCCAGACGCGTCGGCATAATCGTAAATGTCACATCGGGCTTCTGTCCCCCCGACCTGAAATACGTTTCGCGGATTCTCTCGGCCAGTTGAAACTGACGCAGCACTGATGTCGAGATACGCAAGGGGCTACCACTGCGGATCTTCCAGGTTGAACCCGAGCGGTCGACGACGGGCGCAAGGTTTTCCTCGAAGAAGTTATCGAACACGCCCTCGTGCCCAAACACGCTGCCAAAATCATCCACCGCCACATCTTGCTGGCTGTTGCGGTCAAACGGATAGCGCCCGTTGATCAACCGCTTGCAGGCCACGGCTACAGTATTATTAAACTTGCTCGACATCTCGGCTTTGGCACTGCTGGCGGCAAGGGCCTGGCTGCCGCCGCCCAGCGCAGTCAGCCAGGTTTTAACCGGCTCCGGCTGCCGCCGCGCCTCAGTGCGAATACGCCGTGCCGCCGGTCCGCCGCCACGGGCAATCACAGACAGAACATCGCCCCCGGCGCTGGTCTCTTCGACTTCGCGCTGCAGGTTATCCACCAACAGCAGCAAGGGTTCAATAGCTGCCGGCTGACCTGTTACCAGCCGATTGAGACGGGCAAATTCCCGGGTTATCGGGTCTCCGGGGTTGGCGGGAAGAAACTGCGCAGCGCCACCCTGGTCACCAAATATACGGCCCAGGCGCGAGCCTGTTCCTTCCTCGCTCCCAGCCTCATCTTCAGCCGGTTTCGGGGTACTCAAATTCGTATTTGCGGCCACAATCAGCAATAACTGGTGCATCACAGAGGGCTTTGCCGCGATAAGATCCAGCGTCTCCATCGCCTGCGCCTCACCCGACAAAGGCACAATCTCCAGATCCCCTAATAACGTCCGCCAGGTTGCGATGTAATCAGCGGTGTACTTTGCGCGCAGCTCAGATTCTATGTTAGCGATCTCGCGCACGGACAGTCCAGACTCGTCTCTGCCCAGCACCCAATTTTCCTTACCCGCCTCGGCAATCAGCGTCGCCGACAGGGTCGGGTACAGTTTCGTGAAGCCCTCCTTGGTATACAGCACAGAAATCGGTTCGGACAGCGGCACGCCGCTCTGGCGCCTATACACTTTTTCAAATCCAAGGCCCAACCGCGCTGGCAGTACCAGGTCATTCCGCTCGTGTCCGAGGGCATCAAGCTTCAGCCTTGAATACAGAAAGTCAGACAGCGGTGCCTGCGCCAGCGTGGCCTGCGCACCGGAAATCAACCTCTCACTAACGGCATAGGGAATCACGTGTTCAAACAAAAAGTCGCTGTGCTTTTTCAAGCGGGTGTATTTATCACCATCATCGGCAAAGCTGCGCCTCCACTCCGCGCTGATCAGGAAGGCCAGCTGGCGCGCTTCCATGCGCTCGGGGTTACCCAGCATCATGTAGGCCTTTAGATACTCATAGAGCAACTGGGGATTGCCCGCGTTCTCCCGAATGCGGGTTTCGAGAATTGACATCACCACGGGGCCCAGGGATTCATTCAACTCACGGCGGTAGGCATCACCCACCCGCTCGCTCATGGTGTTGCCCTGGTATAGCCACATGCGCATATACATGGGAACTGCATCTTTGTATTGCTGCGCTACATCCAGCACATTTCTCAATGCATCCAGCCTTGGCAGCACGTCGTCAAGCGTCTGGCTGCGGCCCTGCACCGGCGGCGGCAACTGCGCGTAGAGATCCAACACTTCGCTGACTTCTGCCACGTAGCCCCGGTTGGCCGAGAAACTGGTAATCCACGCGAATGTTGCAGCCAGCGCCAGCACAATCGCACCGCTGTAAGCGGCTGTCTGCAAAAGCCGCCGGCGTTTTTCGATGCGCGGGTTGACACCGGCCAGCCCGGATTCCTGGAAGACGATATTGCGTAACAGGTCGGTAATAAAATAGCTTCGTCCCTTGCCGCCGAAGGATGGCAGTGCTTGCTCGGCCACGCCAAAGGTCTTGGCCATAACCGACATCATGCGATCGATCGGGGCACCCTCCTGGATACCACTGGTGAAGTAGACGCCACGCACCAGTACCGTATCGTCGAAGCGGCTGCTGCTGAACACGTCCCTCAGGAAACTGTCCAAAGTCGCGCTCAACGCAATCAGTTGTTGCGGAAAGGTATAAATTTTCGAGCGTCGGGACTGATCGCGCTCCTGGCTCATGCGCCAGGTCATGCGATCGGTCAGCCTTTCCAGTAGCAGGTCCAACTGGCCGCGAAATGCCGTGATGTCATCGTCGCCATCCTTTTGCTTTTCCTGAAGCTGAAAGGTTGTACCCCAGACCTGCTGCCGGCCGTCATGGTCCAGGTCATCGAAAAATTCCATGAAACCAGCCACAAGATCACACTTGGTGAACATCATGTAAACCGGGAAACGTATACCGAAATGCTTGTACAACTCCTGTATTCGCTGGCGTATGGCAAGCACCTGGGCGTTTCTTTCCGCTTCGCTCTGGGTCAGGAGCTCCGACAGGCTCATCGCAACCAGCACACCATTAATCGGCCGCCGTTTGCGGTATTTCTTCAGCAGGTCCAGAAATCCTTCCCAGGCGGCGGAATCAACCGCCTGATGGCTGTCCTGGGTTACATAGCGACCGGCGGTATCCAGCAAAACCGCTTCATTGGTAAACCACCAGTCACAGTTCCGGGTACCACCAACGCCGCGCAGCGCTTCTTTGCCAAAGCGCTGCTCCAGTGGAAATTCCAGCCCGGAGTTAACAAGGGCTGTCGTCTTGCACGAGCCCGGTGGCCCGATGATGACAAACCAGGGAAGCTCATACAGGCTGACGTTGCCTTTCTTGCCGGAGGTTTCACGCAGCGTGGTAATCGCATCTTCGAAGCGCTGTTTTAACAATGCAACCTCGTCCGACGACATCTCCGAGGCACCGCCATCATCGACGGAGCCGACCAGGTTATCAGCCAGTTCTTCGTCGGCTTTGGCCGCCTTTCGATGCTTGATGAATTTGGTGAGGCCCCAGGCGAGAAAAATGACAGCGATCAGAATCAATCGGACGATCATGTCTTGCAGCGGATACCAGCTACCCAGACCGAGGTAGGGGCCGTACCACCAGATGGCAACCGCAAGCAGCACCAGACCAACCAGGGAGACGGCAGACCCCGAGAACAGAGAGCGCAATGCACTCATCATTGCGCCTCTGCCTGTGCGGTATGAACAATCTCCACACGGCGGTTGCGCGCGCGCCCCTGTGCCGAATCGTTAGGCGCAACCGGCATGGTATCAGCTACTCCCTGCGGTATGAGCCTGGTGGGCGCGGTCATTGACGCCGCTATAATCTCGGCCACGTCAATGGCCCGTTCGCGGGAGAGATCCCAGTTACTCTGAAATTGCAGCGATCTGATCGGCACGTTGTCAGTATGTCCATAAATGCGTACCGGCCCCGGTACCTGGTTCAAGGCCTGGCCGATTTTTGCGAGCACCGGCTCGTAAGAAGCGTTCACTTTGGCACTGCCGGAAGCGAACAGATTGTCTCCCTGCAGGGTAATGGTAGTGAGGCCCCCATCTTCAGTGATATTCACGAGCCCCTCTGTCTCCGGGCCAGCCAGTAAAGGTTTCAGACGCAATGCCATTGGCATGCTGACCGTGGCGGCTCGCGTATTATCCGGCAAGCCGATGCGCGCGAGGGTCGCGTCAATCGGTTGTGACGAACGCGCCAGTGCAATTCTGAAACCAATAAATACGCTCAGCAATATCGCGGCGAGGATGATTGCAACAACCCACAAAGGCACATACCGCGCCAGGGGATTGCGCCGGTCCTCAACACCCCGCCAGTTGGGCGACAGCTGTTTCTCAAATTCACCGCGATATTGCCGAATAAGGCGATAGAGTTCGTCCTGGATAGCCGCGATTTGTGCCGACCCCCGGTCCTGGATTTTATACTTGCCCTCAAACCCGAGCGCCAGGCAAAGATACAGCAGCTCCAGCAAATCCAGGTTGCTGGCGGGGTCCTGTTTTAAGCGCTCCAGTATCTGGAAAAATTTCTCGCCT
>JAPUKZ010000286.1 GCA_027295405.1 Gammaproteobacteria bacterium | reverse complement strand
TGGCGTGCAGGGTGGCGGCCGTCGGCGACGGCACCCAGGCGGTGTTGGCGCCGGCCCGGGGGTGACCGATCTTGGTTGCCAGCATGTCGGCCATCAAGTCCGGCATCGCCCACATGCCCTTGCCGATCTGGGCGTGACCTGGCAAACCGCATGCGAGGCCAACGTCGACGTTCCAGTCTTCATAGGTCGTCATCCAGACGGCGGTCTTCATGTTGGCCTTCCGGATCATCGGGCCGGCTTCCATCGCGGTGTGCATCTCATCGCCGGTGCGATCGAGAAAGCCGGTGTTGATGAATACCACACGCTGGGCGGCGACGCGGATGCACTCCTTGAGATTGACCGTGGTGCGGCGCTCCTCGTCCATAATCCCCAGTTTGAGGGTATTGCGAGTCATGCCCAGCAACTCTTCTATGCGCGTAAACAGCTCACAGGTAAATGCGACCTCCGCCGGGCCGTGCATTTTGGGCTTGACGATGTACACACTGTTGCAGCGGGAATTACTCAGCGCCTTGCCCTCTCGCAAGTCGTGCAGTGCGGCAGCGCTGGTGAAGACGCCGTCGAGTATGCCCTCCGGCACTTCGGCTCCCTCGCCGTCAAGAATCGCATCGCTGGTCATCAGGTGGCCAACGTTGCGAACAAATTGCAAGCTGCGCCCGGGCAGGCACAGTTCACCACCGTCCAGCGCCGTGTAGCTGCGGTCCGGGTTCAGTTTGCGTTGCAGGGTTTTCCCGCCCTTTTCGAAGGACTCCGCCAGATCGCCTTTCATCAGCCCCAGCCAGTTGCGGTACACCACCACCTTGTCGGCGGCGTCCACTGCCGCGATCGAGTCTTCGCAATCCTGGATGGTGGTAACTGCCGCTTCCAGCAGCAGGTCCTTGATTCCGGCAGCATCGGTTTTGCCGATGGCATGGTAGTGGTCGAACTGGATTTCGATGTGGAGTCCATGGTGGCGCAACAGTATCGCGCTGGGCGCGGTGGTGGCGCCGCGATAGCCTTGCAGTTGTCCGCTGCTGGCGAGTCCGACTATGGCGCCGTCTACCAGCGTGACCAGTAGCCGCCGATCGACAATGCTGTAGGCCCGGGCGTCCACATGGCTGCCCTGTTCCAGGGGTACAGCGGTATCCAGAAAACGGCGTGCGTAGGCTATGACTTTCTCACCGCGAACCGGGTTGTAAGCGCTCCCTTGCTCAGCGCCGCCCTCGGTCGAGATCACATCGGTGCCATACAGCGCGTCGTAGAGGCTGCCCCAACGCGCGTTGGCTGCATTGAGGGCGTAGCGAGCGTTCATGACCGGTACCACCAACTGGGGTCCGGCAATGCTGGCTACTTCTGCGTCCACGTTCTCCGTGCTGATGCTGAAGTCCTCGCCCTCGGGTAACAGATAACCGATGTCCTGAAGGAAGCTGCGATAGGCAGCGCGATCGTAGCCAGCACCCGGGTGCTCCCGGTGCCAGTCATCAATACGGGTCTGGATGGTTTCGCGCGCTGCCAGTAGCTCCCGGTTGCGCGGTGTGAAATCCTTGAGCAGTTGCTCCAGTCCACTCCAGAACTGTGCGGTGGTGATGCCGGTCTCCGGCAAGATTTCCTGTTCCAGCAGCCGGTGCAGGGAATCTGCCACCTGCAGGCTGCCTTCTTGAATACGTTTGCTCATGTCGATCTTTCTCAATGTGTGATGAAGTGCGCCCTTGGCAGCTGTCCACCGGTCGCTGCACGCCCACAGCGGGGTCTCCAGCGGCGCCGGGGTAGCAACTATACGGGGGTAACGCTGAATTTATCCAATTAATCGTTATTATCGCCATTATTGGGGAGATGGATAACGCGTTGCGGCCGCGCGCTACAATCCACGCAGAGGCTCCTAGTGTTCCCCGCTGATTTCCCGCCCGGCCTCGACGATGCGTTTGCGCAGCCAGCGGTTGGCGGGATTATGCTGTAGCAGGGGGCTCCAGGCCATCTTCAGTTCCAGCAGCGGTATCTCAACGGGCGGTGTTTTGATGACCAGCCTGGGGTTGTTGACTTGCAACTGGGCGGCCAGCGTGGGCAGAGTAACGATAAGATCATTCCGCTCCACCAGTATCATGGCGGACTGGTAGTGGCGGGTGAACACGGCAATCTCCCGTTTTTTGCCAAGTTTGTCGAGGGCGACGTCGACCCAGCCGAGTCGTTGCACGTCGGATGGGTTTACCCCCACGCCCACGCCCATGCCGGTTTTGCTCACCCAGACATGTTGCGCCTTGAGGTAGCTTTCCAGGGTAAAGTCCTTCAGTAGCGGGTTGTCTGCGCTGAGCAGGCAGGAAAAGGTGTCCTTCCACACGGTAATCTGGTGGAAGGACTGCGGCATGTTGTCGAAGCGGTTGATGACCATGTCCACCTTGCCGCGCTCAACATCGAGGAAGCTGACGTCACTGGGGGTCATGATATCCAGGCTGACCCCGGGTGCTTCCGTGCGCAGGCGGCCAAGCACCAGGGGCAGCAGGGTGGACTCGGCGTAATCGCTGGCCATTATCCGAAACACCCGCCGGGCGGTGGCCGGGTCGAAGTCGGCGGTGGGTTGTACCGCTCGGTCCACTTGGTTGAGAATGTCCCGTATCAGTGGTTCAAGTTCCAGGGCTCGTTCGGTCGGGGTCATGCCATCGCTGGTGCGCACCAGCAGGGGGTCACCAAAGAGGTCGCGCAGTCGCCGCAGGCTGTTACTCATGGCCGGTTGGCTCAGGTTAAGTTGATTGGCGGCCTGGGTAACATTGCGCTCTCGCAATAGAACATCCAGATAGACCAGCAGGTTGAGATCAACGCGATTAATATTCATGGAATGAATGCTCAAAATAGTGGCTATTGACTAGAGAAATTATCATGGGCTACGTAAAATCGCCACCAGCAGTTTATTACTCGCAGGGGTGACTGCGGGCGGGGCCGGGAAGGGCTACACTTTATCCGGAAGCCGGGTAGGGAATGACGACGATGAGGACTGGGCTATGAGCAGCTACACTGCACCGCTACAAGATATGCAATTTGTGATTGACGAACTGTGTAATGTCAGCGCCAAACTGGGTGAGTTGCCGGCGTTTGCAGAACTGGGAGTGGGGTCGGAGCTCAGTGCCGCACTGCTGGGAGAGTCGGCCAAGCTGTGCAGTGGAGTGGTGGCGCCGCTGCGGCGAGTCGGCGATACCCAGCCGGCGACTTGCCAGGATGGGCAGGTTACGCTCGCCCCAGGCTACGCGGATGCCCTGCAGCAGTTGGCACAGGGCGGCTGGTTTGGAATCGCTGCGGACCCCGACTATGGCGGCCAGGGTTTGCCTGAAATTTATGGCACTGCAGCCTGTGAAATGTGGAACGCAGCGGACATGGCTTTTGCCCTGGCTCCCATTCTCAGTATTGGCGCCGCCACGGCCATTAGCGCCCACGGCACAGAGCAACAGAAAACGGCTTACCTTGAAAAAATGCACACCGGGGAATGGTCCGGCTCCATGAACCTGACCGAATCGGGCGCGGGGTCTGACCTGGGCGTAATGACAAGCCGCGCTGTGCCGGAAGGAGATCACTACCGACTCTACGGGCAGAAGATATTCATTACCTGGGGCGATCACGATGCGACCGATAACATCATCCATCTGGTGCTGGCCAAGCTGCCGGATGCACCCGCAGGCAGTCGCGGCATTTCCTTGTTTATCGTCCCCAAGTTCCTGTTAAACACTGATGGCAGCCCCGGTGAGCGCAATGATGTCTGGCCCGTATCGGTGGAGCACAAGCTGGGGATTCACGGCAGTCCCACCTGTGTGATGGCATTTGGTGAAAAGGAGGGTGCCATCGGCTATTTGTTGGGCGAGGAAAATCAGGGGCTTGCCTGCATGTTCACCATGATGAACGAGGCCCGTCTCAAGATCGGTGTCCAGGGCCTGGGTGTTTCCGAGGGCGCATACCAGAAGGCGCTGGCCTACGCACGGGAGCGTGTGCAGGGAGGGGTGCCCATTATCGAACACGCGGACGTGAAGCGCATGCTGCTGACCATGAAAACCAGCATAGAGGCCATGCGGGCCCTGGCTTATAGCGAGGCCGTTACCCTTGATCGTGCCCATCACCTGAAAGATCCGGCCGAGCAGGCACGCATTGACCTGATGATTCCCGTTATCAAGGGTTGGTTGACCGAGATGGGAGATGAGATAACCTCGCTGGGGGTACAAGTTCACGGCGGCATGGGTTTTATCGAGGAAACCGGTGCGGCTCAGTACTTCCGGGATGCGCGGATCGCGCCCATTTACGAAGGCACCAATGGCATTCAGGCAGTGGACCTGGTGTCGCGCAAGCTTGGCCGCGACGGTGGCGCCAGCATGGAATCCCTGTTGGCGGATGTGCAGGCAACGATAGAGCAGTGTGGTGCAGGCACCACTGACATCCAGGCCATCGGCACGGCTCTGGCAGCGGCCCGGCAAGATTTGCAGGCATCAACCGGGGCGATCCTTGGGCAGCTTAGCGACCGAAGCGAAGCGGCTCAGGCCGGTGCCTACGACTATATGATGCAGGTGGGATATGTGGTTGGCGGTTGGCATATGGCGCGTTCAGCGCTGTTGGCCCAGGCGCGCCGGGCGGAGTCAGATGACCCCTTCTACCCGCGTAAGATTCGCAGTGCCTGCTATTATTCCGAGCACATTTTGCCCCGCGCGCAAAGCCACGGTGCGGTGGTAGAAAGCGGCAGCTCGGCGCTGCTGGATTTCGATTCGGAATGGATGTAAACGCATGAGCAGCTGCACGCGGTGCCGTTTAGCCCATTTTTGCAGGGGGGTTGCTACTGGAGACGCCCCTCTATCGAGCTAACATCAACAACGCTGACGCGGCGAATCTCGCCACTGTACCGGTAAGTTAAAAAAAGCAGCGGTTGCGGCCAACACAAGCTGCCAGTTAGCAAAATCACCCGGAAACCGGGTCACTAATGCAACATCCGGGCTACTGCTAGTATAGTGTGGCTTATTTCAAGTAAGCGCCGGCGGGTTTCAAGGCAGCCGCCGGGGCGGGTTTCAAGGCAACAGCCGCATGG